>DATKYK010000024.1 GCA_035528575.1 Dehalococcoidia bacterium
TGTCATGGCGGGTAATATCGACCTCAAGAACTTCGGCGGGCATTCCACCTGTGAGAGCTTCTGGGACCCTCACCTCGTCTATGCCCCTTGGGGCGGGGAGGTCTCCTTCTTCCAGATGCACGCTCCATACGACATCGTGGGGGGGTGGGAGAAACGCTCCCCGGAGCTGCAGGATGCGATTCTTGATAAATGGCACAAGGTGGCTCCAAACTTCACAAAGGACAACGTCATACAGACCAACGCCGAGACCCCGGTGGACATCGAGATCCGGCTCCCTAACATGCGCCGCGGCTCCATAAAGCACGGCGACTATCGGCCGACGCAGCTAAATACCTTCCGCCCCAATATAGAATGCTCCGGCCACGCCACACCCATCGATGGCCTATATGTGTGTGGGGTCTCCTCTTATCCGGGTGGACTTGTACTCGGCGGGTCGGGCTACCTCGCCGCTAACAGGGTGGCCGAGGACATGGGTGTTAAGAAGTGGTGGAAACCTACTCGTGAGATGGAGCGTTTCACTAAGACATATATGAAATAGCCGACCCGGCCAATATCGCAGTGGGCTAAATTAGGCTTGTATTAGCTAGATAGTGGTCGGCATTAGAGCTTGTTATCTAAAAACGACCTTCTTACTGAAGCGGGGAATTAAGCCTACGGTGAAGCTTATCTTAAGCCCAAGAGGGGAGGTGTTGTGCGATTTTGAAAGCCTGGTGAGGGAATTTATTCAAGCATTTACTCTATGTCGCAGGCTCGTTATAGAGCATGATGGTTCCAGCATATAGGGGTGATATAGTAACCAAATGTCGGACGCTATAATGGAGGAATAAAGGGAGGATTTTCTCTATGCTATACGAGACCATCAAGTATGAAAAGGAAGACGGGTTATGTCTCGTCACGCTTAACCGACCCAAATCGCTAAATGCACTAAACGTGAAGATGTGGGTTGAGCTGGATCACGCAATGAACCTTATCGACAACGATGATGAGATAAAGGCGTTCGTTTTTACCGGCGCTCCAAGGCCTGATGGAAGGCCCTGCTTTTGTGCTGGAGCTGATGTTAAAGAGATGGCAGGTTTTATTTCGGGCGGCCAATTCGCCCAGACCGAGAGCACTCAAGCGGCTCAAGAGGCTCCCGATGCCCCATCAGCCCGGATCCCAAAAGCACAATACTCAATAGCAAAGACCCTCTGGTCCCTCCGCCAGCCCAGGGGAGCAATGGTTCCCACCTTTGAGAAGATCGCCTGGTCGCCCAAGATCTCAATAGCCGCCATCGACGGCATATGCACTGCCGGCGGTATCGAACTGGCACTTTCCTGTGATATCATCATCGCCGCGGAAACGGCCCAAATAAGTGACATGCATGTAAAGAACCTGGGGTGGATCGGCGGCGCAGGTGCCACAGCAAACATGGCGTGGCGGGTAGGTGTTTCCAAGGCCATCGAGCTATGCTGCACCGGTGATGTCATCGATGGCAAGGAAGCCCACCGCATTGGCCTCGCTAACCAGTTTTGGCCTCCGGAGCAGTACCTTGATAAGGCCAAGGAGATGGCGAGAAAGATCGGCAGCATGCGCGCAGCGGCTCTCATCATTACCAAGGCAACCTGTCGCTCGGTACAGGATATGGACCGCAAATCAACCCAGCGTTACTGCGACGATGGTTTTTCCATACTACTCAGCGAGCAAGAGGCCTCCGATTTCGGCCCCCAACGCTGGGTAAAAGAGTAATAGTAGGGAAATCGTTATGGCCGAAAGAATAGGAATCGTATCAGTCGCTCAGACCAAATATAGCCCCAATAGAGCCGATGTAAATGAAGAGGAACTTGCCTATGAGGCGATAAAGCAAGTGCTGGAGGAGACGGGGTTGACCCTTTCCGATATGGACTCTGCGGTAACCTGTTCTCAGGACTTCTGGGACGGCAGGACCATATCCAGCATGAACATCCAGCACGTTGTGGGCGCGCATTTGGGACATGAGGACAATATTTCTGAGGATGGAATCAATGCCGTTTACGCAGCCATGGGACAGATACTCTCCGGGCACCAGGACATCGTACTGGTTGAAGCACATACCAAGGAATCCCAGTGTGACAAGAGCCTGATCGAAAACGCTGCCTTCGATGCCATTCTCATGAGGCAGTTAGGCCTGGACTTTACCTCAGCCGCTGCCCTGCAGGCGAAACGCTACATGTACAGGTACGGTTTAACTGCAGAGCAGTGCGCCGGTGTGGTTATAAGGAACCGCGCTAATGCCAAGAACAATCCATTCGCTCAGGAGCCCATGGATATCTCGGTGGATGATGTTCTCGGCTCGAAGATGCTGGTATCCCCCATCAGGCTCCTGGATACCAAGCCGATATCGGATGGCGCATGTGCCATGATTATGGCGACGGAGGCGAAGGCCAAGAAGCTCGCCAAGAAGCCGGTCTGGATATTGGGAGCATCAAATTGCTACGAGACGCACTACCTTGGAGACAGGGAACTGGCCGATTGTGATGCCCTGGTGAAGGCTGCCAAGAAGGCCTACAGCATGGCCGGAATCGACAACCCATTGAGGCAGATAGACGTTGCCGAGATATCGACGGAATACTCTTACCAGGAGCCCCTGTGGATGGAAGGTCTCGGTTTCTGTGGCCGGGGTGAGGGAGGAAAACTGGTTAATTCCAGAGTGATAAGGATGGGTGGCAAGCTCCCGGTTAACCCATCGGGAGGAGTACTTCCAGGCAACCCCAATGGTGTGGCAGGAATGGCCCGCGTGGCTGAGGCGGTACTTCAGCTTCGTGGTGATGCTGGCGCTAGGCAGGTAAAGGGGGCTAAGGTCGCCCTTACCCACGGTTATACCGGCATCTGCGGGCAGCATCAAGCGGTGATGATCCTTGGTAATATGTAGGGAGAGGTGAGATATGCCTGGCAAAGTGGCTATAGTAGGGACCGGTCAAACGTACCACACCGGCAGGCGCAACGATGTGAACCAGCCGGAGATGGTTGCTGAGGCAGTGAGAGCCGCACTGGCCGATGCCCAGCTTAGCATTAATGACATCGAGGCTGTTTTCTCGGGCAATATGGAGACCTTTGAAGGTATCTTTCTCCCCGATCACGGGATGGCCGCGGAAGTCGGAGCCTTCGGCAAGCCAGGTTTCAAAGTTAATACAGGTGGTACAACCGGCGGCTCGGTCGTCGCTGAGGGCTTCTATATGGTTTCATCGGGCCTATACGACATTGCCCTGACCATTGGCTTTGAGAAGCAGGATTGCGGCGATACCACCGCTGCTATTTCGGCTGCCGCTGTCCCAACGTGGGCTAAAGGCGCAGCAACCGGCGCCATCGGCGAGTTTGCCAAACAGGCACTGTCCTATATGGAGACATCAGGGGGCAAGGAAGAGCATGCCGCTATGGTGCGGCTTAAGGCGGACCGTGGCGCATGCAGAAATCCGCATGCCCACCTGAAGCTCGGGCTTAAGAGCATAGACGAGGTACTGCAGTCGCCATATCTGGTATGGCCGCTCAGGCTGATGGACTTCTGCCCTCAATCCTGCGGTGCCTGTGCCCTTATACTAGCCTCGGAGAAGAGGGCCAAGAAGATTCACAAAAAGCCGGTCTGGATCGCGGATCTCGAGGTGGTGCACCAGGAACCTTTCCGCGCCGGTATCTTTGGCGATCCAACCGGCAAGGAAACCTACACCCAGCATGTGGCCTGCCAGAGGCTGTATAAGAGGAATGGAATTACCAACGTTCGAAAACAAATCGATATGGCTGAGATCTACGAACCCTCCAACTGGGAGGAGATGAATCTCTATGAGCATTTTCACATTTGTGATGTGGGCGAGGGTTGGAAGCTGATAGAGAAGGGGATAACCGAGATAGAGGGAGAGTTCCCGGTAAATCCCTCCGGTGGTGTGATAGCTACCAATCCCATCGGTGCTACGCCGGTCATCCGTGTAGCTGAGGCTGCTCTCCAGATTCGGGGGGACGCCGGTGAGCACCAGGTAACCAGGGACGTCAAGTCTGCCCTTGCCACCGCTCTCGGTGGGCCCAACTGGACAGCGATGTTCTTGCTTAAGAGGTCGTTGTAGGAGGCCAATCAAATGTCAAAGGAATCCCCGAAGAAAAGGGTAGATGAACCTGAGTATATTCGTATAAATTATAATGCACCTCGGCCTTACAACTGGTCCACCGGCAAGTACCTGGGCAAGGTCTATGCAGAGGCGAAGGAAAGCAAGAAGCTGGTGGGCAACCGGTGTCCCCAGTGCAAGGAGATCTGGTTGCCGCCGACGCCGGTCTGCCCCAAGTGCAAGGTTGATATGGGCTGGGACTGGGTCGAACTGCCCCAGACGGGCACTTTATACCAGTACACCTATCTCGTCTATCCGCTGTGGGACCCGCACTTTGGCGAGAAATGGGCCAACCCATACCCTTCCGCCATCATCCTTCTGGACAATGGAGTTTATTACAGGCACTGGCTGGAAGAGACAGACAAGGAGAAGCTGAAGGCGGGGATGCGGTTGCAGGCCGTTTGGAAAGAAGATTATGAGGAGCGTGGCCAGGGAGTACAGGACATCCTGTACTTCAGGACGATTGAGGGGTAGGAGGTTATAGAGATGGCGAAAGTGACTGAGAAACTGGAGGGGATGGATGTCTGGATCTATCACGGGCAGATAAAGATTCCGAACAGTTATTCCGCCGGCGCTGTGGGGAGCCGTTTTCTTATAGGGCTGAGAGATAAAAAGAAAATTATGGGCACGAGGTGCCCCACATGTAATCGCGTTTACGTCCCGGCCAGGTCTATCTGTAAGGATTGCTTTGGCCAGCTCGATGAGTGGGTTGAGGTAAGCGATAAGGGGACCGTGCTCACCTATTCAATTGAATACGAGCCAAAGCCTATCCAGCCGGTTGATCCTCCTATCGTATACGGCATCATTCAACTGGATGGTGCTGATACCGGCTTGGTTCACATGCTGGGCGAGGTTGACCCCGAGCAACTAAGGGTTGGCATGAGGGTTCAGGCGGTATTCAGTGATGAGCGTGTGGCCAGCATTATGGATATTAAATACTTCAAACCCTTATATTAGGACAATTAAAAGGTTCCACAGTGACAAATGAACGGGAAGGTGCACTAAGCGTATACCGAGTACTGGATCTAACCGATGGCAGGGGTGCCTACTGCACCAAGCTGCTGGCAGATCTGGGCGCGGATGTCATCAAGATCGAGCGGCCCGAAGGGGACACGGCACGTGCGATTCCTCCCTTCGTAGATGACGTACCTCATCCTGAAAAGAGCTTGTATTTTCTCCATCGCAACGCCAACAAGCGGGGTATTACACTGAATCTAGATACTCTCGAGGGCAGGAACATCCTGAAGAACCTGGTCGAGACAGCCGATGTCCTAGTGGAGAACTCGCCTCCGGACTATATGGCAAGCCTGTGTCTTGACTATTCGGTGCTCAGCGAGATAAGCCCCGGGCTTATCATGGCCAGCATCACCGAGTTTGGACACTCAGGCCCTTATAAGGATCGCAAGGGCTCTAACCTGGTTGATTTCGCCATGAGCGGCGTGATGATCACCAGCGGCTACCCTGGAAAAGAGCCATGTCTTCTACCTGGATCGCCCGCTTACGATGCAGCCTCGGTCCATGCTGGCGTATCCATAGTGGCTGCCATCTACATGCGCGGCGTAACCGGGCAGGGGCAGTACATTGATACATCGGTTCACGTAACCTCGCGCACGGGGCTCTATCCCTGGATAGTGCCAAACTTTTCCTACGCTCTCAATCCAGGAGGGCCGCCACCGACATCTGAGACCAGAATGGGGGCCCAGATCTACCCGGTTTACCCCTGCAAGGATGGTTTTATCCGGATAATAGCCCTGACCCCACGGCAATGGGATGCCCTGGTACGGGTGCTGGGTAACCCCGAAATACTTAAAACGCCCGAATGGCGGGATTTCATGTACCGAATCGGCAATGCCGATGATCTGTACGCCCTCATGCTGGAGCATACCGAGAAACACACCATGCTTGAGCTCTTCGAAGCAGGTCGCCGCGAGGGAGTGCCTATCGCCCCCATCCTAAGCATAGCGGACTTCTATAATAGTCCACAAACCAAAGCTAGAGATTATTTTGTAGAGATTGACCATCCAGTAGCTGGCAAGGCTGACTACCCCGGGCCACCCTACAAGTGGACAGAGACACCAGCGGTTATGAAACGCCCCGCTCCATGCCTCGGAGAACATAACGATGAGGTCTACTGCCAGGAGCTGGGCCTCTCAAAAGATGACCTTGCCGCCCTCAGGGGTGGCGGAGTACTGTAGTAGGAGAATGAAGTGCTTCCTCTAGAAAATGTTAGGATATTAAGCTTCGGCACCGGGGGTGTTGTTCCCGATGCGGGTAAGATTTTCGGGGAGTTAGGGGCTGACGTTATCAAGATAGAGTCTAAGGATAACCTCGATTTTATGAGGACTATCGGCCCCGATATCAATAACATTGGCCAGTTCAATGAAGCGAATCGGAGCAAGCGCAGCTTTGGCGTAAGCCTGAAGACAGAAAAGGGCAAAGAGATCGTCGGTCAACTCGTCAAGATAGCTGATATCCTGGC
This sequence comes from Dehalococcoidia bacterium, assembly GCA_035528575.1. Lineage (NCBI taxonomy): Bacteria > Bacillati > Chloroflexota > Dehalococcoidia > Dehalococcoidia bacterium. The sequence goes on from DATKYK010000024.1 coordinate 6,589, forward strand.
CGAGAACTTCCGTGGCGGCGTTATGAAAAGTCTGGGGTTCGATTACGAGAACGTGAGCAAGCTTAACCCCCGGATTATCTATATCAGCAGCCAGGGCTTCGGCGGGGGAGGTCCCTACAGCGACTACCAGGCCTATGGCCCGATGCTCTCAGCAGCCTCCGGCGTTCTCTCGATCTGGGCTCAACCGGATGACCCCTATCCAGTCGGCTCCAACTCGCCGTGGCCAGACCACATGGCCAGCAAACATGTTGTAATAGCAGCACTGGCTGCACTTGACTACAGGCGCCGCAGCGGCAAAGGGCAGTTCATCGATATGGCTCAGACCGAGGTTGCGGCCAGCCTCGTTGGTGAACACTACCTGGACTACACCTTCAACAAGAGGATCCCTGGGCCTATGGGGAATCGATGCCCCTACGCAGCCCCCCATGGCTGTTACGCCTGCAAGGGTGCAGACGAATGGTGTACTATAGCTGTATTCACCGATCACGAGTGGCAATGCTTCTGTGATGCTATTGGCAATCCTTCCTGGACCAAAGACCCCAAGTTTTCCCACCTGCTGGGCAGACTTAAAAATGTTGACGAGCTTGATACAAAGGTTGGTGAATGGACGGCAACGCTGGATGCGCATGTGGTAATGGAAACCCTGCAGGCTGCTCACGTAACTGCCGGGGAAGTACAGCGTGCCCCTGACACCCTAGCTGATCCGCAGCTTAAATGGGATGGTGCAATAGTAGAGCTGGACCACCCGGTATCGGGGAAGAGGCTTTACCCCGGAGTACCGTTCAGAATGTCAGGCACCCCTCCACTAAAGAGTACTACAGCTCCCCTGCTGGGCCAGCACACCGAGGAGATATGCCGTGACCTGCTGAATATGTCGGATGAGGAGATCAAGCGATTGATAGATGAAGACGTACTGCACAATCCAGAAAGTGCCAAGGGAGCCGGGGGCGGGATGTTCGGTTGAATATATATAAACCAAATAAGGAAGGAAACCTGGAAGATCAGGTTTATAGATAAAAATAAAAAGGAGGAAATGAGCAATGAAGGCAGCGGTACTGTATGAGATCAAGACCCCATTAAAGATTGAGGATGTCTCTCTCGATGACCCACAACAGAACGAGGTGCTGGTAAAAATTGTGGCTTCAGGAGTGTGTCACAGCGATCTTCACTTCATGAATGGCGATATGCCACAACCCACGCCCTTTGTACCGGGGCATGAGGGAGCTGGCATCGTGGAAAAAGTAGGGCCTGGGGTAACCACCCTTCAGCCCGGCGACCATGTACTGCTCAACATCGCGTTTTCGTGCGGCAAATGCCCCCGCTGTTACGAGGGTCGGCCCACCCTGTGCGTGGAGAACCTGCCTATTCAGATGATGGCGACTCTACCCGGTGGAGGAATACGATTACATAAGGGAGATCAAGCGCTGTATCACCTTTTCGGCCTTGCCTGCTTTGCCCAGAAAGTGGTGGTGCATGAGCGGTCAGCAATAAAGATCCGGGAGGATGCCCCTCTAGATGTTGTGTGTGTCCTCGGCTGTGGCGTTAGCACCGGCATTGGCGCCGCGATAAATACAGCACATGTAAGGCCTGGCGAAAGCATAGTTATCTATGGCTGTGGCGGCGTAGGGCTGAGTGCCGTTATGGGAGCTAAGCTGGCGGGCGCTGGCACGATCATCGCCGTTTCCAGGTCGGATCACAAACTGAACAAGGCCAAAGAGCTGGGGGCCGATTATGTGATCAAGGCATCCGAGGAAGAGCCCCTGGCGAAGGTTGCCGAGCTAACCGGTGGTGGGGCAGATTACGCTATTGAGTCTGTAGGGAGTGTGAACGTTATAGTGCAAGCCCTGGGCTCAATTCGCATGGGAGGCACCTGCGTAGTAGCCGGAATGGCCCCGCTCGCTGATACGCTCACCCTCGCTCCCTTTCATTTCCTCCTCGGCAAGACTATGACCGGGAGCACCCAGGGCGATGTAGTACCCCAAATCGATATACCAAGATACATCGATTTGTTCATGGCAGGTAAGCTCCCCATCGATAAGCTCATCACCAAGAGCTATAAGCTGGAGCAGGTTAATGAAGCCTTTGAGGCGCTCGAAAAAGGTGAGGCAATTAAAAGCGTAATTAAACTATGATGCCGTTTCTAAGAGACTGCTGAAAAAGAGGTGCCACGATATAATCGGGGTCGGGGGTCTCCCCGATGTATCGGGGCAGTTTCAAAAGTTCTCCCAAATGGAGGATTAGGGATTGATAAAGAATATTTCAGCAATCTCTCCAATAATGCTCGTTTAATCTAAATGGAAGGAGATTTCGATGGCTGATGAGACCTTTGATGCAGTAATAGTTGGCGGGGGGAATAAGGCATTATTTCTTGCCATGTACCTTCTTAAATATGCCAATATGAGCGTAGGCATATTTGAAAGGCGGCATGAGATAGGCGGGTGCCTCGCCACCGAGGAGATCGCCGCTCCGGGCTTCCGCGGCAACACCCACGCCCAGATACAGTTACCTTTCTACTATCTTCCCCTGTGGCGTGACTGGCCCGAGTTCTGGGACTATGGGGCCCAGCTGGAACAGCATATCTGCGCCTCTGGCGCCGTTTTTAGAAATAATCAGACCTGCCTGGGCATCTACAGCGAAAAATACGATATGGACCAGACGCGCACGGCTAAGGAGATCGCCCGTTTCTCTGAGAAGGACGCCGAGAAGTGGCTTAAGATGAGGAAGTTATGGCTCAGCCGTGAGATGCAGCACGTTCAGATGGACATGATGTTCAACCCCGCGGAGGTCCGCGCTCTCGACCCTGGCATTGGTGGGCGGCAGCTTGCGGTGTATCCAGGGCTCGTTGAATGTGGTCCCGGTATAAACCCGGATTCGCTCCTTATGTCGGCTACGCACGTTCACAACGCACGGGAATGCTGGGAAAGTAAGGAGTTACAGTACACCAACCTGCGATTTGTACTCTCATCAACAATGGATGTCAACCAAACCGGGGCCGGTGCCTGGACATTCGGTTACGCCGCTATGATGCCATCCGTAGCCTTCATTAAAGGAGGGACGCACCAGGTAGCCCATGCCGCCCACAAGATCCTGGTCCGCGATGGGGCAAAATTCTTCCTCGGTGCAGATGTAGAAAAGGTGCTCATCGAGAATGGCGAAGCCAAAGGCATCCGTCTTACCGACGGCAGCGAGATCAAGGCCAACAAGCTTGTGGTAAGCACCTTAAACCCAGAGCAGCTCTGCTTCGACCTGATCGGCAGGGAACACATCGACGACGTGCTGGCACGGCGCATCGAGCTCCTGGAGACCGGCTTCGGCTGCCTGATGTGGTATACGTTTGCTATACACGATGCGCCCAAGTATGAAGCTGAAGCGTTCAATCCCGATATACATGATGCATACTGGATGGGGCTAGCCGAGGATAACGACCCCATGCACGTTGCCCGGGAGTGCTACTGGGCCAGGCTGGAAAAGTTCCCCCCGCTTGAGGACTTCTGCCCTACAGTATGGTGCCATAGCATACCTGACCCCTCCTACGCGCCACCGGGGTTCCATACCGCAAACAACGAGCAGCTGGGGCCACCCGTCAGAGCTCACACCGAGAGGGAGTGGCTGGAGATAAAGAAGAAGTACGCCGAGGACCTGATAACTGTCTGGCAGCGGCATGCCCCTAACATGACATGGGACAATATCATCGGCGTCGATTCTAATAGCCCCTACGACCACCTACGGATGAAGAACCTGGCGCCTGATAGTTCTATAGGAGTCCTCGACCGGGTGCCGCATCAGTGTGAGGACAAGCGGCCAACCCCAGAGCTGGCAAACCATCGCACCCCCATAAAGAACCTGTACGCTACCGGGGCCGCATGGCACCTGGGGGCAAACTCCGGTTCGTCCGAGTCCTACAACTGCTACAAAACAATCGCCAAGGATATGAACCTGCCGGGACCGTGGCAGGAGCCGGGAAAAGAGGAGCCGGAGTCTCTTTTCCAGCAGTTCAACTGTATCATGAAAAAGCTGGAGGACTCGGGCAAGGCGAATCCAAAATAGAACGTGTCCTTACAGTCCAAATGGAGGAGCTTTATGGCGAATCATAAATACGATGTTATCGTAGTAGGTGCAGGCCCCGGAGGCCTCTGCTGCACCGCTCTCCTGTGTAAATGGGGCCTCAAGACACTGCTCGTGGACAAGAACACGATACCCGGCGGCAAGGCGATAACCGTGGAGCACAACGGCTTTAAATATGACCTGGAGCCCAAGCTCCAGGTGCCGATGACCGGATCTGCCTTCCCACAACTGTACGCTGAGCTGGACATCGAGGATCAACTAGGCGCTATACCCTGTGAGCAGGTCTCGATGTCATACCGGCACAAGTCAGCAGATAAGTACAAGACCGCAGTCTTGGGGCAGACGGGGCAGGACCCCAAACCACTTTTTGACCTTTGGGGACTGGATGAAAAGGAAGGAGAGGAGGCTATTCCGACACTTGCCGAGCTTGCCTTCCTCACCCCCGAGCAGCTTGACGCCATGGACGATATGACCTTCGATGAATGGTTGAAGCAGCGGAATGTCCCGTGGGGCGTTTATAGCTTCTTCTGTATGCAAGCTAACGGCTCCCTGGCAGAGCCCATCGACCTCGTAGCCGCCTCAGAGCAGGGAGCGATCATGCAGCATATCGCCACCGCCGGGGGCGGCGGATACTATAAAGGCGGTTTCGGGCGAATGCTCGATGTCATTGCCGATTACATCAAGGCCAACGGCGGGGATATAAAAATGGGTATCAGAGTGGAAAAGATAAAAGTCTCCAACGGCCGCGTAACCGGGATAGCTAGCGATAAGGGAGACTTCGACGCGTCCATAGTGGTTAGCGACGTAGGCATCCAGCCCACCATTTTGAAGCTGGTGGGTGAGAATGAGTTCGACAGGGGCTATGTTAACTATATAAAAGACCTGGTCCCCGGTTGGGCCTTTACAGCAGTGAGGTACTTCCTTAATAAGAAAGTGGTGAAAGAGCAGATGGCCATGATCTATGCCGACGAGACATGGTTGAACATGGAGCGATTCCTCAAGATCAGGTCCGGCCATGTCCCCGAGGAAGTACTAGCGTTCTTCACCGTCCCATCCAACTACGACCCCAGCATGGCGCCAGCGGATAAGCAGTGCATTATCGCCGGCACCATCTGCTCTCCTGACCCTAAGGCCCCCGAGATAGAGATGCAGAATAACAAGATAGACCAGATGCTGGATAAAATCTTTCCCGGGTTCATGGACGCCTGTTTCGAAAGGCAGGCCACAGGACCAGCCGAGGTATCAGCGGCAACGCGGGATAGCGTGCTACCGGGGCAAGGGGGTGAGTGCGTTGGTCTGGCACAGATAGTCGGCCAGTGCGGCAAGCACAAGCCATCCCAGAAAACACCCATCGCCGGCCTTTTCATCGTTGGCGCCGATGCCGGCGGTAGGGGCATGGGCACTCACCAGTCAGGGGAATCGGGTATGAAGGGAGCTCGCCTGGTGCGCCGCTATCACACCATGAGACAAGCAGCCACCTAAAATATGGAGGAGGAAGCCTATGCCGATAAACAAGATAGTCGCCAGCTTCGATGAAGCGGTGGCCGATATACAAGACGGTGCCACTATAATGGTGGGCGGCTTCGGCACGGTGGCCAGCTGTCCCAGCCTGCTTATGGAAGCACTTGACAGAAAGGGCGTGAAGAACCTCACCACCATATCAAATACCACAGGTTTCGGATCCGGCGTGTGGAAGCTAATGGGTTATAAATTCGCTGAAGATATGGATATCCTGGTAAGGAACGGCCGTATAAAGAAGTCTATCGCCTCAGCTCCAGTGAGCGCCATCTTTGAAAACAACTTCGAGAAACTGCTACGGGCAGGAAAAGTAGAACTGGAAATGGTCCCCCAGGGGACACTGGCAGAACGTATCAGGGCAAACAAGGCCGGGTTGGGTGGCATATATACACCGGTGGGAGTGGGAACAGTTGTAGAGGAGGGAAAAGAGACTAAGATTATCAATGGCAAGAAGTATATACTGGAACTTCCTCTAGAAGCTGATTTCGCCCTGATTAAGGCGCATAAAGCGGACCGTTGGGGTAATCTGGTATATCGAGGGAGCTCGAGGACCTTCAATGAGACTATGGCAGGTGCCGCCAGGGTAACAATAGCCGAGGTTGATGAGATTGTAGAACTTGGTGAGCTTGACCCAGAGGAAATCGTCACACCGAGTGTATATGTTGATAGGGTAGTGTGTCGCCCCAAAGAATACGGCGGTGAAGAGGAGGAGATCGACGTGGAAGCCAAGGCCTCACATGACAAGTTCCTGAAACGGGGGAGCGCATAAGGAGATAGCCATGGAAGAAAAATTCAAATTGGACCGACAGACCATAGCCCTTCGAGCAGCCAAGGAATTTCAGGATGGAGATTCCGTCAACCTCGGTATCGGGATACCGGTTTTATGCGCAAACTACATTCCTGCCGGTAGAGAGGTACTGTTCCAATCCGAGAACGGTATACTTGGCTTCGGTGAGGTAACCGCCCCCGGCGAAGGCGATCCAGACTTGCTCAATGCCAGCGGGCAAACAGTACACCCCAGACCGGGAATGAGCTGCTTCGGCCATGCGGAATCATTCACCATGATCCGAGGGGGTCATTTAGACGTCAGCGTCATGGGGGGCTTTCAGGTCTCTGAGAAGGGCGATCTGGCTAACTATATGGTCCCGGAAAGGAAGATCGGGGTAATCGGTGGCGCTATGGATCTGGCCTATGGAGCTAAAAGAAAGATAATTTTAATGAACCACGTCACCAAAACAGGTGAACCACGGATTTTAAAGAAATGCACTTATCCCTTAACTACGCTCGAGTGCGTCAACCTGGTGATAACCGACATCGCCGTTATCGAGGTGACCGATAAGGGGATGGTACTTAAAGAAGTGGCCCCGGGATGGACTCCGGAGGAAGTGCAGAGCCTGACCGAGCCGAAGCTTATAGTCGACCCTGACTGCCATGAGATCGAATTAATGTAGTGCGATAATAATGCCTTAAATATAAAGGTAAATATGTAAAGGACAAGGAGGAAAAATGCAGGAGAATTACGACGTAGTAATCATCGGGGCTGGCCCTAACGGGTTAACAGCTGCTTGCTACCTGAGCAAGGCGGGCCAGAAGGTCTTACTGCTGGAGAAGAGGATTGAAGTAGGTGGCGGGCTGGCAACAGAGGAGATAACGCTGCCGGACTTTTTTCACAACACCCACGCCATCTACCACCTGATGGTGGATTATGCCCCTCCCCTGGTGGACTTCGAGGTAGAGTCACGATATGGCCTCCAGTTCATCCGCCCCGAACTCCAGTTCGCCCTGCCGCTCCCTGATGGCAGAAGCTTGTGCCTCTACACGGACGTTGAGAAGACCTGCCAGTCGATAGCCCAGTTCTCGCAAAAGGATGCTGACAGCTACCGCGATATGAGCCAGCGGTTCTACAACGTTACTAATGACTTCATCGGTCCAGCCACCTATTGTCCACCAATGCCGCCGCTGGAGCAAACCATACAGCTGGAAGAGAGCGGCGAGGTGGGCAAGGAGATCAATAAATACGTCGAGATGACCCCCGAGGAGATCATCGATGAGCATTTCGAGAACGACATCGTTAAAACGCTGATGCTCTATGTCGGCTGCCACTGGGGCCTCGATTATGACGCCTCCGGGGCAAGCTTCATGGTACCCATGCTCATCAACCGCGCCACCAATTACAGGCTCTGCCAGGGAGGGTCTCACCGCCTGTCCAACGCCTTGACCAAGTTCATGCTGGAGTATGGTGGGGAGATCCTCACCAATGCCCAGATCAAGCGTATTATCGTAGACAACGATACGGCCAAGGGTGTAGAGATGGAGGACGGCACCACCTACATAGCCAACAAGGCGGTAATCAGCACCATCGACCCACACCAGACATTCCTACAGCTTGTCGGCGAAAACAACTTGGAGCCAAACTTCGTGGAAAAAGTTACCGGGTGGGAGTGGGAGCACTGGAGCCTGAACCACCTGCACCTGGCTCTCGAGGAGCCACCACAGTTCACTGCGGCGGCAAACAACCCGGACCTGAACAAGGCCTTCGTCTACGTCCTGGGCTACGAAAGCACCGATCAACTAAAAAAGCACTGGAATGAGATGCGCGAGGGGAAATTGTCTGATACCCCCGCCTTCAACTGCTGCTTCCCCAGCATCCACGATCCATACCAGGCGCCACCGAACCGCTGCTCGGGTCTCATCTCGCAGATGGCCCCGTACAATCTCGATGGGAACAAGAACAAGTGGTTGAGCATGAAGTTCAAAGAGGAGTGTGCCGAGAAGCAGATTGCGGTGCTGCAGAAATATGCCCCGAATATGACGCGGGACAAGGTGATGTGGTGGAATATGACCACCCCTGCCGACATCGAGAACAAGTTTGCCAATATGGTTCATGGATCATATAAGCAGGGAGCCTACGTTGTCTTGCAGATGGGTTACCTGAGACCCAATGATGAGTGCTCGGGCAATACGTCGCCGATAAAGAACCTCTATCTAGGAGGAGCATCCAGCTACCCCGGCGGCCTGGTCACCTTCGGGCCGGGAGTTTGCGTCTCTGATAAGGTAGCCGAGGACTGCGGGATCGAGAAATGGTGGCCAGTACCCGAAAGCGTGGCCGCTGCCCGTGCCAAGGGTATGCCACTATAAGTGCGAACACGCTTAAAAGTGAGGAGGTTCATCATGGCAGCTCCAAAATATGACATCATCGTAGTGGGAGCCGGACCCGGAGGCTGTGCCTCTGCCGCCCTGCTGCAGAAGTGGGGCGTGAAGACCCTGCTGCTGGATAAGAACGACCGGGTGGGCGGTAAATCGCTAAACATGAATAAAGACGGTTTTACCTATGAGCTCTGGCCGGTGCTGGCAACACCGATGCTCAACACCAAGTTCCAGGAGGTGGCAACCGAGTTGGGGGTGGAGATTAAAATGTCTGAACTGGTGCCCGCCGCTAAGGGTGGCGGCTTCCTATACCGCCCCGCCAAATCAAAGAAATACGAGAGCTTCATACTTGTACCTCCCTTCATGATTCCCGAAAGGCTCTCCAAGGAGGAAACGGAGGAGGTCAATCGTCTTTTCAGTGACATGGCTGCCCTTACTCCCGCGGAGATGGATGCCCTTGATAATGTCAACTTCCACGATTTCCTCACCCGCCATAATGTATCCCAGTCCGTGTATAGCTACCTGGCGGTAATGGTCAATATCCTCTTCGTGGAGCCTATCGACTTAGTTGCCGCTTCGGAGATGGCCAAGACAATGAACGACTTTACCACCAAGCTGGGCTCGGCCTATTTCATCGGCGGTCAGGCTCAGTTATTTGAAACTTTCATGAAAGCGTTTAAACGCGACGGGGGTGAACTGCGCCTGCGCACCAGGGTGGAGCGAATCATTGTCGAAAACGGCCGGGTTCAGGGGGTATACACCGATAAAGGCACATTTAAGGCGCCAATCGTTGTAAGCAACGCTGGTATCCAGCCTACTGTACTCAAGCTGGTGGGGGAGGAGCACTTCGACAAGAGCTACGCCAACCACATCAGGGAGCTGGTTCCGTCGCTGGGACTTATGGGTAGCCGTTACTTCTTAAACAAGGTAGTATTTGAAGATAGTGCTTATATCATCTACTCTGACGACAGCTGGTGGAATATGGAACGCTACGTGAAAGCCAAGGCGGGTGAGATCCCCAAGGATATGCTCATAATTGTCTTCAACCCATCGGGCTTCGACCCCAAACTCGCACCCAAGGGCAAGCAAGTAGTGTTGACTGCAACACTATGCCCAGCCGACCCCAAAATGAAAAACATGAAGGGGTGGCTGGACGCGCTGGATGAACAGGTAACCAGGTTCAATCCAGAGCTCCGCAAACACATAATACGCCGCGAGGACTACACCACTGCCGACGTTAGCCGGGTCACCCGGGACAGCGTAGTCCCCGGTCAGGGTGGTGAGTGCATCGGTCTCGGTCAGATTGTGGGCCAATGCGGCAGCCGCAAACCATCGCCCAATGCGCCGATACAGGGTCTGTTTTACGTCGGCGTTGACTCTGGCGGCTACGGGGTGGGAATACACCATGCAACAGAATCCGCCGTTAACGTAGCGCCTATTGTGCTGAGATACCACCAGACGCATTAAGCGGTGTTCACCAATTGCATCCTAATCGACGCTAATTACATAACAGAAAATCACTGTCGATAGTTTAAATGAAAATATCTAAATAACAAAGGAGGGGCCATGGCAAACTATGTTGTACTGATGAAGATTACTCCCGAAGGTGCCAAGAATCTCAAGGATGCTCCAAAAAGGTTGGCCAAATACAACGAGATCCTGGCCGCTGAAGGGGCGAAGATCACTGCAGCTTATTCCACACTGGGGCAATACGACTTTGTCGCCTTAATCGAAGGCCCTGAGGACTTCGCTAAAGTAGCCAAATGCTCTGCGGCTATATCCATGATGGGAGCGTTAAGCACTCAAACCATGCCAGCCATGCCCGTGACAGACTTCTTTAAAGTTGTTGCAGAGATCTAAAGAAGGTTTAATCCCTCGGTCAGCCAGGCTTCCTGCGATTGGTAAGATAACGTGGGTCCAGCGGCTGATATCCTCGTTGATAATGGGAGACATCACCGTTGCCAGTTCTCGGTATTGTGGATCCTGCCCAAGCTCGTAGGTTACCGCCGCCGAGTTTATCCCAACCCTGAATGCGGGGTGATCCACAATGTTTTCGATCTGTTCTCCCCCCAGGTAGACCCTGGGTTCCTGCCTCCTCAGGCTCTCAATATACTCCTCCCGAGTCCGTAGTGCCATTTCTATCCCTCCTTTGCCATTATTCGTGCCAACCGCACCCCCGTGCCCAGGTACAGATCTAACACGGTTATGTTAATCAGTCAAAGTCTATTACCTGTGCGTATTACTGGCAATAGTAATCAACCATGACCTCGTTCAGATAAATAGTTGATACTTGGTTGATTTCACCTCACTAATCATTGCAAGACGCTCTGCGACAAATCCAACGCAGGGACGAGTGAAGCAATACGCATCCGTGCTACACCATAGGTTCAAATAGGTAGACACCGTATATGGGAGTCCAGAGGAGGTTCCCCCATCTGGCAGGGATCTCCCCGATATATCGGGGCAGAAATACATCTCAGGGCGGGTGGGTGGTAAAATAGCCAATCGGTCATTGCGAGCCCCGATTTCTCGGGGCGTGGTAATCCCCACGTCTAATGATAGAACACCACTAAGATTGCCACGTCCCTCGAGGTCGACAGGTGGGTCGACGCTTCGGCCCATGTCGGTGTCCTCGCAATGACGGATAAAAACGGCGAACGGTGACGCGTCGTTAATGTACCGAAAGAGTACACCATCTTTACTATTTGAGGCTAGCTGCGGATATGATACTCCGTAAGCAGGTAGTTCTCGGTGGCGGATATTTTCATGAACTTGTTGGTATGTCGGTACACCTTGAGTATGTTGGGAAGCATCCTGAATGCTCCCCCAAAAAAGCGCGCCGGGTTAGTGATGTCTCCGAGGCTGCGGAAATGTTCCTCTACGATGCCATCGAAAGGGGGAGAATCCTCGATAACGACTGACTCCACTACGTTGCGGGTGTAGTTCCACAGAGGGTGAATCCTTAGTGCCATCGGGGTGTGGTGTCCAAACCACTCATCCATGAATTGCTCGTAGCTCAGTTTGGCATTCTTTTTCATGAGTGTGAGTAGCACCATACCCGGCGAGGCGTTGCCGTCTTCCCAATCCTTTTCATAGGCAACCGGCGTTGACTCGGTGACACGATATCCCGTCACTCTCCCGCCAGTGCTAGTCATCTCCGCCTGCCAGCGCTCGATATCCCCATCTAATTCACCCCAGATCGATACTAGAGCCACTGCGGTTGCCTTCAGCGGTAGGATAGTGAACCTCGGTTTTTTATACTCGGTAAGGCTGATCTTGAGTTTTTGTGGCTCAAGCTCAAGCAATCCATGCACAAGTTTATCGAATATCTGCGAACTGAACATTTGTAGTTCTAGCTTCTCAGGACTTCTAACTAAAAATATATATTTTGCCATAATACCCCCATTTTCAATAGACTTAAGCGCAGCACAAATCTACTACCCTGCTTTTTTTACCAACCCACGAGCCCGTAGGTCACCCTCACCACAGCCAAGCCTTTCCTCTTTGAAGATCGAACCAGTCATAATTGACGCGAACCAGAATCTCAATGCCAACAGTTGGGACGAGATATCGCTCCAGTACTTCCGGTATCCTGAAATACATCGAACTCTGGTATTCCTGTATTGGATTTTTCAGTTGGGCAACTCCTTTTGCCTCGTCCTCTTCGTTACCCGATTTGGCCGAAATGATTTGCTGCAGCCGTAGTTCATAGTGGAACACAATGCTCTTCGTGTCAGTGAAAGCGTACGTTATCCGGTTGCCGAACCAGAAAATAGAAGACTCTTCCATTGCCTGAATATCATCGCCGAACGCCTTTGCGGGGCCATCCATCAGTTTGATATAGAAACCATCAATGCCCAGTAATCCTGACTTATCAATAAGCTTGAGTATTTTTGGAGCACCTGCACCTTCGGATGGCTCATTCTCTCCTTGGTCTCCTCGGTCTCCTTGCACCTGCTCAGGTTTCTCCTCACCCACTTCAACAGTAGCCACGTCGGAATGGCTGAGAACATCCCTGATACCTGTTAGATTCCTACTCCTGTCGAGGGTATCAGACTCAACAGCACCACCTTGATTCTCGTGGACGAATGTCAGAATATCGCTCTCTGCAAGTTTCCACAATTCAGCACGTTTTTTAATTAGCTCGTCAAAATCGATGGCACCACTTCCAAAGAACTTGGGGCTTTTTGTTCTGAGCGCGCTCGCAAGGTATTCTTTGCAGAACTCGTTCACGATCGAGTACAGGAAAGATGAACCCTCCAGTGTGTGCAGTCGAGTGATTTCTTGATGCCGAACGTCTACATAGATTCTAGTCTGTGAACCCTTTCTTCCCTGCATGTACGCAGGGACTCCCCCAGTAATTTTTGCAGGTATCAAGGTAAAATCGGTCACTTCATAGCGGAACTTAATAACCGCCTCCAGATTGGCAAGGAAATCAACCTCGAACGATGATAGGTCATTATATTTCTCCTTAATTGTGACAAGTCCTTCGTAGCTTGTCGCGTTGCAGTAGGATGAGAGATAGTCAGTTTCTGCTCTTTTCCTATTGACCTCTGAAGAGAGGAGCACAATCACGTTTCCGCTGGCTTGAAGTACATCCAAGAGCTCCCGCTGCACTTGTGAACCGAAGTAGATGCTGCTTCCGGATTTATGCCTCGCTCTAAGCTCACCGAGCGTAGTCTTCGTGCCATCAGCGAGGTTAACATCAAGCCTTCCAAGACGCTCGGTTAAACCTTCTGCGATAACTTGTCGCAATATGCGTGTGTGTTGAGATAGTAGATCAGTTGAGTCCAGAATGATCTCAATGGCCTGACTTTCAATTGCTTTTGCCAACGTGCTTAATAGCTGCTGGGATTCAGGAGAAAGGGAATCTCTTCCTGCTGTGGGAACAAAGTTGATCATATCCAAACGTCCAGATATTCCAATATGGCTGGGCACAGTGGTGTTGCATAATTTGAATCCTTTCTTGAGGGCCTCTAGAGTACCACTAATGAGTCTGAGCCATCCGCGACATCCAGCGTTCACACCACTGTCACCCGGTTCCCCAATTACCACGTGAATAGTCCCTGCATCATCCCTATAGAATCTCACCTGTATCCTGGAATCGGGCGACAGACTGAGCTGCATCGGTTCAGCCATTACCATCTGCAAATCGCCTATCCTCTCTTCAGACATAAACTGGGCTCCTGAAATGTTCTCCTTATTGAAGGTTACGAGTTCTGGCACATACCTCACGAAGCTCTTTAAATAATCCTTCAACTGCCGGGGGTCACCAGGATTCATCAACTCAGCCTCCACAATTGTGCCATGCGGCCCTGAGTCTTCGCATGGTTCGCTGGTCACGGTTGGTGTGGATTCACCAAAATCGGACCTTTGCAGACTCGTACGGTAACCTGGATACCCTTCTCTCTTGGATGTGACAACAAGGCGATTGCATACACCGAAATTTGCGAATCCACCTATCCCAAAGGTACCTATGCACCCTGCTTTTCTTGCCTCCGGCGTGTTCTTCCCACTTGCTCCAATGCGCCAGAAGAACTCTTGTTGATCTTTCAGAGACATGCCCACCCCGTTATCCGTTATCGTCACTAACTTCTCGTCCACGCTCACAGTCACGCGCCCTTCGGAGAAACCGGGATTCTCAGCTTGGTGCACCCTTATGGCATCCACAGCATTCTGTGCGTTCTCTCGGAGAAAGGCCATTGGAGTGTCGTAGATTTCCTTGGATAGTGTTCTGAGCAGTCTCTCAAAATCGATTGTTATCGGGAATCCTATATTGGTCATAATATCAACTCCTGTCTGTGATGGCTTTGAATTGATCGTAGAGTGTCCTATCACCGTACTGGGATGCAAGATTCCGTACTATCTCGTTTAGTTTCTCTGCGGATTTACTCGGATACAGCTCCGCGCACCTCAGGATTGCCTGACCTGCCAATTGTGATTTGCCCTTGACAGATTGGCTGTTGATGATCGCACAGTAGTCTTCGAATGAAAAGTCATCGCTACCATCGCTTTTGAGCCATGCTTCATATAACGAGACTCCCTCAGGGAGATCAACAATCCTTGCATCGAATTTTAGTATCTCTGCACGAATGGGTGAGGAAGTGTCAGCCTTACACAGCGAGAGATATCTTAATGTTGCTGCCATATCTTCTGCGGCGATTGCCCTGCGGAGCCCCAGCTGCATAAATGATATTGCTGATGTTTCCACGACTTCAGTTCCTAGTGTCCTCTTTGCTTCTTCCTCACGAGCACTCAAGATTGCCCGGAATACAGGGTCGGCATCAGATTCCTTCTTGAGGAATTCATCATACTCCTCGATGAGTGATCCATGATCAGCAAAGACATGGTTCATCAGGCTATTACCGTAGAAATGGATGAGCCTCTGAAATCGTCGCAGTGACAATGCACTTTCCACATTGCTGGCTTCGCCTTGCTGCAATAGTACTGGTGAGTAGAAGCTCGGCGATCCATTCCAGCAAAATGCGATTTCACTCCTAAGGCCGCAAATGACTGTGCACATATGGGCAGGCGCAATGAAGTCTGCGTGTCTCTGCAAAAGCTCCCTATAGACATCCGTCACGACGAGGCTGGACGATAAAGGTGACTCAAACTCTAGCACGTCAATATGGACATACCATCTTCGCTGCTCCGCAACGTAGAGATGACTCTCCACCATTAGTGTGCCATCCGCTATGCTGTAGGTATCAAAGCAGAACTGGTAACCTCTTTCATATTCTTGCAGCAGCGCTCCAGCAGACAATATTATTGTTCGGCCCCCATTCACGATCATGGTCTTTGTCGCTGGCTTGTGAATGTGACCGTGCAGCACGAAATCGAAGTTCTCGCAGCAGATGGCCTCAATGTGTCCACTCTCGAAGCTTGTAAGCCAATGAAACGGGTGATGGACAACTCCAAAAGAAATGCCTCCCTCACATAGCGGCAGTGATTTGATGAACTGGCTCAAGGACAAACTGCCGACCACCAACTTCTCGATGTCCTCTCCGCCACCGTATCCTAGCCACGCAGAGTTCATCTCCCACAACTGCACATCAAGACCGTCGATACTCATGCGATTAACTGCATGAATACTTCCGTTATCTAGGGTAAGCTGGCTAGCTGATGTCAGGTATTTCTCCCGGAATTTATGGTAACGAGCCATCCGTTTCAACAAAGCAGCCCGTTCAGGGGACCGAAGGAATTCTTCAATATCCGGACCCGAGACTATCTTTGTCCTGCATCCCTGAAAGAGATAGCTATTGATACTCCTATCTACATCATGGTTTCCAGGACACATTGACACCCTGTCCCGCTGAAGTTCGAGCATCTGTAGCAGTTTGTTAAGGAAAAAATTTGCGGCAGAGTATTGACCTTGGTCCGCGCTGTACGCAATATCCCCACTTATGGCAACAAAGTCGGGCTTCCACCCCTTCCCCAGATTCTCCTGCGCGGCATTAAAGATACATTCAGCCAGTTCCTTTCCATTAAAGGACATTGAATTGCCAAAATGCATATCCGATATATGAATCCATCTGAGATCGGTTCTCAATTCAGTGCCTCAATATTCTGATAAGTCTCACTGGTTTGCACGCAGTTCTCATTGGGGACCCAGGTATTTAATTCCAAGCTCAATTAAGACTAGCGGCCTGAGAATGTTAATTTATTCTAACGCTATTCTGTCACGACATGCTATCATAGGGCATTTATATATTTAAATTATGTTGATTTATAATGCCATGAATTCGCCCATAGTGCAACAGGAAGCTGATTATAAAAGGCATATCCAAGTATTTGTATTAGTAGTATTTATAAAAGAGCTTCTGTCTATATAGGTTGTGAAGAGGATGGCATGTTCACAATAGACCAAACGGCTTGCCTTTTCAGTCATAGCGCAGAGTCACCCGGAAAGTCTCCCGCCGCGGATGCTCCCTCTTGAGGAGTGCTATGGCTTCACCGAAATCGTCAATGGACAACACCTCTCCGAGTAACACTTCAGTGGGGACACTCCCTTCATTGAGCATTTTAACCGCTGTTTTCATCGACTGCTCAGTTGAACCGGTACCGCTTTTAATGGTAAGGGCATTCAGTACGATATTGTCAGTTATAATCTCCACCGGGGCCATGTTCTTGAGACCAGCGAGGAGAACCGTCCCACCGAAGGCAACCTGTTCTAACGCCTGCTGCACTGCTTTTGTGGACATCGCGGTAACATCCATGACCACGTTGGCCCCGATGCCGTTAGTGATCTCCTTTACCCTGCCCACCACATCCTCGCTATCGACATTGATCGTATAATGTGCGCCCGCTTTGCGCGCCGTTTCCAAACGGAGCTCATCGGCAGAGGTTCCGGTGGAGATGATGGCAGAGGCACCGGCGACCTTCGCCGCAACAACGCACATCAGCCCAACATGGCCAGGCCCCTGAATCACCACCGTGTCTCCCTCCTTCACACCTGCCCCATCCACCCAGTTGACTGCATTGGCAAGGGGCTCAAAGATCGTCAGATGTTCCGCCGGTACCGATTCGGTGAGTTTCATAAGGTTAGTGCCGGGCACAACACACATATATTCACCATATCCACCCCACAGGCCACTCCCCACATCCAGGCCCATCGTATAGCCGTATATCACCAACCTTCCATCATAAAACCCGGTTCGAAGTACCAGATCAACAGCTACCCGGTCGCCAACCGACACTATGAAATCGGCATCATCGGCCAATTCCTCTACACGACCGACCATCTCGTGGCCTGCCACGACCGGGGAAACCTCACCGGGAACGTGCTTGTAGCCCTTGAGCTGTTCCACATCGCTGCTGCACATACCGACTGCTTCAACCTTGATCACAGCACCACCGGGCGGTGCTGTGGGTTTGTCAAAGGTACGAATGTCGTATGTGCCATCGCCGTTAAACACAATCGCTCTGCATGTTGCAGTCATGGTGTTTCCTCCATTATACGTATGATGCTCTGTGAGTATATGTAATTACAGACAGAGCTTTATTCCGCTTTGTAGACCCGGCACAGAAGCCCCCTGAAGTAGTTGTTCCCTACGTAGTCGCAAACCTCGGGGTCATCGGGGACGATCGAGTCGATGTTTGACTCCCATACGCCGAAAAGGCTCGGCTCTGCCTCTGGCTTTTCCGGAAACCACCAGTAGCCATCAGCATGAACTACTTCAGGGTGCATCCCCTCCAGTAACTGGGCTTTTTGCTTTACTCTCCCCAGGGGGGTCTCAATGTACACCATGTCCCCTTCGGCGATACCCAACCCGGCAGCGGTTTGCGGACCTATTTGCAACAGCGGCTCAGGATGCTTCTTCCTCAACTTATTAATCTGTCTAAGTGAGGAATGATGATAAGGTCTTACCCTCGAGCCACTGATCAAGATTAGAGGATACTCTTTAGCCAGGTCTGGAGTGGCAACGGGGCTCCATGGAGGCTCCCGGTATCCTTCAAGTGGGTTATACCCGAGCCGCATAAGGATGCTGGGAACCAGTTCCACTTTACCAGAGAAGGTGCCAAACCCTGTCTCCTCGTATCTCTTGTACTTTGAAGGAGGGGAATACCCCGGACCTTTCGCAAATTCCCGCAAATTCGTGCCGGCAGGGGACAGTATCCTGTCAAGCCACCCCTCCAATGTGTCAGGCCAGTCTTCTGCCTGACCCAGACGTTTGCCGAGGTCACGCCACAGCTGATAATCGTCCCTTCGCTCATATTCAGGCTCAACGACCGCCTCACGCCCGTACCATTGATTCCCCAAAACACCCCACATGTGAGTCAGGTGAACTCTCTCCAGGGCGTCCGTTGCGGGTAAAACGTAATCTGCAAGTGCCCCGGTGGGGGTTAGGAAGTGATCCATAGACACGTGCAGTTCCAGATTGTCACTCTTAAAGGCCTGATATGCATGCTTACTGTTGCCTGTGGAGCACAGGGTATTGGTTCCCTGATCAAATACCGCCTTAATGGGATATGGTTTTCCCTTGAGGATGGCTTCCCATACAGCCCAAGGAGCAGGATAGATGAAATACTGTTGTGCTCCCCATCCCTTAGGGTATACTTTCTTCATGCCCTCCTTATAGAGGGCAAGGCTTTTTACTGAAGTGAGAGGCCAACGATCTGCGCTCACATTGTCCCGTGTTCTCAAAGGGTGATTGATCTGGTAATCCCAGTTGAGCTCATCGAGAAAAGCGGTGTACCCCGGGTAGTCGCTTAACCGGCAGCCCCCTTCCTTATCCAGGTTCCCGGTTATGGCTCGAAGCCAGCATTTCCCCAGAACAGAGCTGAGTCCTGCCCCATTACCCAGGTGGCAAGTGGCGACGCCCCAGGTAATGACCCCGGCGGGAGCGTTAGCAAAGACCCTGGCCGCTTCAATGATCTGCTCGGCCGGAACCCATGTGATTTGGGCGACCTTTTCTGGCGGATACTGCTGAACCAGTGCCTTCAGTTCCTCGAAGCCCAGACACCATTTCTCCACGAACTCTCTATCGTAGATACCTTCATTTATGATTACGTTCAGCATACCTAGTGCCAGTGCCCCATCGGTCCCCGGTCGTAATTGGAGCCAGATATCCGCTTCTTTCGCACATTCCGTTGGCCGGGGATCGACCACTATCAACTTCATCCCCATCTTCTTTGCTAAACTGTACCCCAGCCAAACCCTGGGCTCCGATTGGTGTATATTCGCCCCCCAAATAATGGCCGCCCCGGTTTTATTTGGGTCTAAGAACGTTGCCCAGCCGGCGGTTGTGTCGTAGCCATACATGGCGCATTCTATGGGGAACTCGGCCTCCCCACAGTTTTTCCCTAAGTGAAAGAAGTTCGGCGTACCCCATAGGTTACACCACTTCCAGGCTGCGGGATCTCCAGGTCCATGAGGAGAACCACCTAGTACCAGCACCGCCTCCGGGCCGTAACGTCCTCGAATAGTATCCAGCTTAGCCGCGATCTCGTCCATAGCCTCTTCCCAGCTAATTTGCTTCCACTTCGCCTCGCCTCTAGCGCCAGTCCTTTTAAGCGGGTAGTTGAGACGTTGCTTGTGATAGTGGTAGTCAATCGCGTTTACTCCACGCTCACACAGCCAGCCCATCAAGGTCTCCTGGTCTGGCTCGACCTTTGTGATTTTGCCTTTGGCTATGTGCGCTTTAATAAAACATGCTGCACCGCAAACAGGACAGGTTCCTTTCTTCACCACCTTTTCTTGATCAACTGCCATGACACTCCTTTCTTTAGATTGCTTTTACATTTGAACATGGCAACGCTTATAGCGGGATCATCCGCAACCCAACTGGATTTGTCTCCTGCGATTCATCCCGATGTGTTCTGCAACCCTGTGATTGGTTTACCCGGAAACAAACTTGCTTTCGTTAGCTAACCTTGATGAAGAAGCCTAGAATATCCGCAAAGCAACTCTGCTTCCTGCGGCACAGCAAGGCATTGTTGACAATGTACTGCAACTGTTCGCTGGCTGTCAGCAATTCGATATATCGGGTTTTAGAATCCGCTGCCTGTTATAATATTATGAGTTTTCAATCTGCAAGTATTGATAGTTCGTCTACCGAGGTTATTCTCTCCAAATTCGCCCGGTCAGCAGTTAGCTTACCTGTTCCTGGAGATGCTTCATACCCTGTAGTTTTAAACTGGTAATGGACATACTCTCTTCAACTAGCCCATAAAGAAGGCTCGAAGGTATTTAAAAAAGCGCTGCCCCCGTCTTAAAAATATTTGGGGGCAAGCTACTGGAGCTATTACAAGCGTCCCCTCTTACATTCCGGTACAAAGGCTGGCTTAGCGCGCCAAGCATGATAAATTATGGTTACTTATCAGCCTGCCCTTTTTGCATCTCGCCATGCTTGGTCTTCTCCTGCTCCACCAGTACCCGGCGCAGCACCTTGCCTATTAGGGACTTGGGCAGCTGACCGGTGAATTCTATGAGCTTGGGCACCTTGTAGCGAGCCAGGCGGGATCGGCAGAACTCGATTATCTCATCCTCTGTGGCACTCTCTCCCTCCTTGAGCACGATAGCCACCTTCACCGTCTGCCCCCGATACGGGTCGGGGACGCCATAACACGCCGCCTCCTTGACCTTGGGATGCTCGTAGAGGACCTCCTCTACATCGCGAGGATAGATATTAAAGCCGCCAGCTATAATCATCTCCTTCTTGCGATCTACTATGAATAAGAAACCATCTTCATCCATCCTGGCCAGGTCACCGGTATAGAGCCACCCACCACGTAGTACCATCTCCGTCTCCTCGGGCCGGTTCCAGTACCCCTTCATCACCTGTGGTGCCCTGATTACTAGCTCTCCTACCTCGCCCAGGGGCATCTCCTCCTCGCCAGTCTCCGCGTCCATTATCTTCACCTCCACATTGGGGATAGGCACCCCTATGCTTCCCACCTTGCGTATTCCCATAATGGGTGTCGCGGTGACAACAACCGGAGCCTCGCTCAGGCCATAGCCCTCCGCCAGCTTGCCTCCAGTGAGCCTCTCGAACTCCTGCTGCACCTCCAGCGGCAGCGGCGCCGCTCCGCTAGTGCAGGCCTTAATAGAACGCAAATCATACTTGTTCACTTCGGCAAAGTTGTTGATGGCTACATACATGGTGGGCACGCCGGGGAAGAAAGCGGGCCGGTATTTATTGATGGCCTTAAGCACCTGCTCTATCTCAAAGCGGGGCAGCAATATCATAGCAGAGCCAGTGAGCGCGGAAAAATGCATTACCGTAACCATGCCATACACATGAAAGAGTGGCATCACCCCCATGACCACCTCCTCCCCCTGATTTCGGTTTACGGATAGCGCCCAACCTCTCATCTGGTAGACGTTGGCAACCACGTTGCGGTGTGTGGCTACCGCAGCCTTGCTGATACCCGTGGTACCCCCCGTATACTGGAACATAGCAACGTCGTCAGGGCCTGTCTTCACCGCAGGCGGTGTGGGGCTGAAGCGACGTAACAGCTCCTGGAACTTATATATCCCCTTTACCCTGGGGATTCTGACGCGATGCCCCTCCTGTCTTTCCATAAAAGCCACAAACGCCTTCCGGCTCTGCTGTGGCAGGTACTCCTTGATATTGGTCACGATCACGTTTTTCAGTCTAGTTCGTTCCTTCAGTCCCATTATTGTCTTGTAGAATAGGCTCAGTACGATGATGGTCTCTGCACCACAGTCTTTGAACTGCAACTCCATCTCCCGCGGTGAGTACAGGGGATTGGTAGCTACCACTATGGCTCCCACCTTGAGCACAGCGTAGTAGCTGATGACGAACTGGGGACAATTGGGCAGGAGCAGGGCTACCCTATCACCCTTCTTGACCCCCATTTCCAGGAGGGCGTTGGCCAGCCTGTTAGTCTGCCGGTCCAGTTCCCCATAGGTCATAAACGATTCGTCGTTGAAAGCCCCGGGGAAGATGATAGCGTTACAATCTGTATAAACCTGCGCTGAATCCTCTAACAGTTGCTGCAGGGTGATATTGGGATAATTCATAGCATGAGGTACCCCAGGGTCATAGTTTTTAAGCCATATCTTCTCCACGGTGGCCTCCTCTCGTATCCTTTAACACATGTTGAGGGTGGAACCCAACTTCCCCCAAACCCCACCCGAAGAGTAACACCCTGCTACCTCTGGAGTTACATTACCATTACATGCGGTATCTACTTTTTATGGAAGTATTCAATTACTAATTGTCTCTTCGCAGCCAGTGAAGTGCCGGCAGTCGGTCAGGCGCATGGCTGAGACACCGACACCAGAGCCGGACCCGGCGATCATATGGTCAAGGTATTTTATGATTGTGTACCCGTAGCAGCAATAATACTCACCTACGCCATTTTAAAGCCTACTGGAAAATATCGCCTTTTTGCTAGCAGAGATATCTTCCCACCTCTATGATCCCGTCAGCAATGTCCCTCCTCAACTGAACGCCGTTTACAGGGGTGAACTGCGAGACCTTCCGCAGCGTCGCCAGTTGACTGTCAAGCGCCTCCCCCGTCTCCATTGCCGCCAGTATCTGACGGGCATAGCTCCTTACTCTAACCATGGCATCGTTCACGTAGAGCCGAACCATGTCAATCTTCATCTTGGACTGCTGCTCCCCGGAAGACTCGATAGACTTCAGCGCTCTCAGAAGACCGCTCTCCATGGCATATACCTCCTGGGCAATGTCAGACAGCAGTCCCAGGATCTCCTGCTCCTCCTCCAGGGCCATTCCGTACTTCTGCGCCGCACCACCACACAGGAACAGGAATATCTTCTTTGCCCTCTCGACGAGCCTACTCTGGTATCCCAGGAGACCATCGCCCGAAGCGGGAGAGAGAGGCCCCATTGCTGGCATCTCCTCTCTCACCTTCTCTGCCACGGACAGCAGTGGTATCTCGTTCTTCAATGCCTTCCTCACAAGCTGTCCGATGATGAGCAGCCGATTTATCTCATTTGTCCCCTCGAATATCCTGAATATCCGGTTATCCCGATAGATCCTTTCCACCGGGTATTCCTCACAATATCCGTAGCCCCCATATATTTGAACCGCCTCATCTCCCACATAGTCCAGTATCTCCGAGCAGTAGACCTTATTGATGGAGCATTCAACCACGTACTCAAATATGCTGTTTGCACTCTGGCGGCCGATGTCCTCTGCATTGCGGTCCACGGTGGCAAAGCTCGCGTCAATGAGCCCGCCGGTGCGATAGACCATGCTCTCCGCCATATATGTCTTTGTCGCCATCTCGGCGATCTTGTGTTTTATCAGCCCGAACTGGCATATGGGCTTACCGAACTGCACCCTTTCCTTGGAGTATCCCACGCTGCTCTCTATGGCCAGCTTGGCTACCCCTACCGATCCAGCGCCCAGCTTGAATCTGCCCAGGTTGAGAATGTTGAAGGCTACTATGTGTCCCCTGCCGATCTCATAGACAAGATTCTCCACCGGCACCTTGGCACCGTCGAGGAATATGCTGCACGTGGAGGAGCCGCGAAGCCCCATCTTCTTCTCCTCCGCCCCGAAGGATATCCCCTCGAAGTCCCTCTCCAATATGAAGGCAGTCATCTTGTCACCATCGATCTTGGCATAGGTGAAGATGATGTCGGCAAATCCACCATTGGTGACATACTGCTTGGTGCCACTGAGCTTATAGTATTTACCGTCGGGCGATAGAACCGCCGTGGTCTGTATCGCCATAGCGTCGGTGCCCGCCCCCGGCTCGGTAAGCGCATAGGCTCCGAGCTTTTCACCTGTAGCCAGAGATGGAAGGTACTTCTCCTTCTGTGCCTTGTTGCCAAAGAAGACAAGCGGCATCGAGCCGATGCCGGTGTGGTCATTTAACGCCAGCCCGAAGGAACCGGAAAGCGCCGAGTACTCGCAAACCAGCAGGGAGGCTATATAGTCCATCTCCGAGCCGCCGTATTCCTCCTCGATATCCACCCCCAAAAACCCCAGCTCCCCCGCCTTAAGCATCAGCTTGCGGGTGAGCTCCCAGTCTTTGTGCTCCAGCACATCTATATTGGGCACTATCTCATTCCTGATAAAGCTATCGACGGTTTTGATTAACATCAGGTGCTCTTCGCTGAAGTCCTCGGGCGTAAAAACCTCTGCAGCAGGCGTCTCTTCCATGAAAAATGAGCTGCCCTTTCTGATCGTCTTCTCTTTCATATCTTCCTCCTTACTTCTTTTTCACTAGTTAATTATACCTTCTATCCCCCTGCCACTTCCGGTGCACATGGCGAATACCCGTTGCCCTGATTCTTTACGGTGGCGCTGCGATAATAGCCTTTTACTCAGAGCTTGTCAAGTTGTTGTACTCGTCCAGTACATTAGTGACGCTATCCATCCCCATGGGGTTATGGTAATTCTACATTCCCGCCATTTCATCCCATGTTACTCTAAGCAAATCGAAGAATCTCAATGGAGATTCTTCGGTCGCTTAACTCCCTCAGAACGTACTAGGAGGTTTCTTCAAATAGCCCCGGGAAACGGTTACACCGTATCACTAATGATTTGACTTCCCCCCAGAACTTCAGCTTCAACTACCGCCTAGAAAATCCAGGACCTCTTTATTAAATCTTCCCCTCATCTCCATAAAAAATGCATGCGAGCCACCCTCAACCCTGACTAACCTGGCACCAGGTATCCTCTCTGCCAGCACCTCTGAAGAGCGAAACGGTATGAGCCTATCCCCGGTCCCAGCTATCACCAATGTAGGAGCTTTTATCTGGTGTAGCCTGTCCAGAGTACTATGAGCCATAGCAGCTTCTACCTGTCCGCTAATGGCCTGGACTTCCCGAAATCTAAGGTATATTTTCGTTAAGGGCACGAGAAACATCTTGAACAGCCTTTTATTAAAAGATAACGTGATTACTTCACTCATTATTCTTCGCATATCTACACTTCTGAGGTCCTTAATATCAGCCTCAGTGAAAGCGGAACCATGACCCATGTTTTCTACGGCACTGCCGTTAGCATGCCCTATCTCTGCAAAAGTGCTCGCCAGGATGAGCTTCCTCACCCTATCCGGGTAATTAATGGACATCTCCTGGGCAATTATGCCCCCTAAAGAGACCCCAAGTACGTGAGCTTTATCAACCCCGAGATAGTCCAGCAAAGCTCTGGTGTCATCCGCCATTGTCCTGACGGTATAGTGCTGGCTCGTTTTATCGCTCTTTCCCACACCCCTGTTATCCAATGTAATCACCCGGTAGTATTTGCTGAAAGCACGGGTTTGGAAAATCCAACCTGATCTAGCTCCACCAAGCCCCTGTATTAGGACCAGAGGCTCTCCCTGACCGCAAACATCATAATCGATATTGACTCCATTCACATTTGCTTTGGTCATTTTATATCACCCCCATTAGCACATTGACCGCTTTACCCGCCTTGCATCTGTAATTCCCTAACGTCACCATATATATATGTATATGTTTAATAACCGATTTCCCGTTCTTACTTCTACCACCTGCAGGTAGCTTTGTCAATACCACCAGCTCAGCCTTATATATCCCGCAAGTATGATACATTATTTATTGAATGAACTGATAGAAGTCGGCTGCTGGTTGCAAGAGAAACAGCATCCAGATAGGCATTTCACAATTATAATTGCCGTTACCTACAATTTGTCAAAGAGGCGTGAAGAAAGACGTCTTGAAGCGCTGGTGTGGACTGAGCTTGAGAAAGCACCTATTCTCTCCATCTTTGACCTAGACATCATTTGGAAAGCCCTCTTGTCTCTACCTTGGAGACTCTCCTTGACAGACACCTCACATATATAGTAGTATATAGGCGGAAGATATCTATAAGCGTGTCGTCCGGATCCGTGTAATAGCTTAGCCCTCTACCACAGGTGCAAAACAGAAACACCTGTGATTTCCTCCCTCAAAACCCCGAAGCTAACTGCAGGTTGCCTCATGCGCAATTACCCCCCAAAAATGCCCCCTCGCTAGCCACAGTCCGATAGTGGCTCTGTAGCGGACAGCTTACGTAACGTGAGCTCGTGAGCGCATTGAGAATAGCGCACTCTAGACTGCTATGGGAAGCTTGTGGGTGCGTTAAGGGAGGAAGAAGCGTACTTTTGTCTGATGCTAGCTGATTTTTAACCGTTGAAAGTAACAAGCGCAGATCTGGATGATATGCCCCGGCGTCTAAATCATAAAAGAGAGATGTAATCCCAGTAAGGGAACTTTCGATGCCTGGATGATGCCGGTGATATTAGGAGGTCCCATGGTAAAAGCGATAAAAGACTTCAAGATAGAGATAGACAAAGAGAAGGTGTGCCGTAACCTGGGCTACCAGAATGGTCATGGCCCATCTTCGTCTATCTCGTCGATGATAGATGAGGAGATAGATGAGGCCTACAGCCTCATCCAGCCATCTTGCTTCTACCGGATGATGGATATAAGTCGCATACGTCGACCCCGGGTTACCCTGGTGAACGGCATAACTTTTAGTATAACCAGCGAGGTGCTTAGCTGGGTGCTATACCCCTGTAAGAAGGCAGTCATATTCGTGGCCAGCATTGGCCAGGGACTGGAGGAGAGAGCAGAGCAAGTTATGGAGGAAGGGCACTTACTGAAGGCTACCCTGCTCGATGCCATAGGCTCGGAGGCGACGGAAAAGGTAGCCTACCATCTTCAGGAAAGGGTTCGAGATCTTGCCAATTTGGATGAAGCGGAGATAACGCTGCGCTACAGCCCCGGCTATTGTGACTGGGATATCACCCAGCAGAGGGTTCTCTTTGAGGCCATGGACTCGGCTCCCATCGGTGTGGACCTAACCGAGGAATGCCTGATGTTGCCCCGCAAATCGATATCCGGCATCATCGGCCTTGGCTGGGGTGAGAAACGCCGTCTCAAGCTTTCGCCCTGCCAGTTCTGCACCAGTCAGGATTGTCAGAACAGGAGATGATTTGACCAGGAAAGGACTTGAAGGTGGTAAATACAAGCCGCTATCTGAGGACGATATATCCCAAATCCACGATACCTCGATGCGGGTGTTCGAGGAGGTGGGCTTTCAGGTAAATTCAAAAAAGGGGCTTGCCTTTTTCCGGGATGCCGGGGCTACGATAGAAGACAACATCGTGAGGCTGCCCCGGCAGACAGTGATGGAACTTATCGACCGGGCACCCTCGGAGGTTACCCTTTACGGCCGTAAACCGGAGCACAGTATAACACTTGGCGGGACCAGAGTATATGCCGGCACCGGGGGAACCGCTCTTCATATAATCGATACGCAGTCTGGGGAACGCCGCCAGGCTACCTTAAACGACCTGAAGCGTATCGCCAAGCTCGTCGATAGCCTGGAGAACATCCACTTCTTCCTGCTGCCTACCTACCCCAACGATGTCCCCACAGAGGATGTAGATGCCAACCGCTTCTTTGCCGGCCTGGACAACACCTCCAAGCATATAATGGGAGGGGTTTACACACAGGATGGCATAGAGCGGGTAATCCGCATGGCACAGACCATCGCCGGCTCAGCGGTCAAGCTTCGCCAGGAGCCATTCATCTCTATGATAATCTGCGCCATCAGCCCGCTGAAGATAGATGCGGTCTACGGGGATATGCTTATAACCATTGCCCAGACCGGAATCCCCGTAGCGCTTCCCGCGGAGCCACTCTGCGGCGCGACCTCTCCGGTGACCCTGGCCAGCAACCTGGTGATACAGAATGTGGACTCCCTCGCCGAGGTATGCCTGGCCCAGCTGGTGAACCCCGGCATGCCGGCAATCTTCGGCTCTGTCGCCTCCATAGCCGATTTCCGCGACCTGAAATACATTACCGGGGCCATCGAAATGGGCTTACTGAATGCTGCCAGCGCTCAGATAGCCCAGTTCTACCAACTACCCTTCTATGCCACCGCCGGCATGTCCGACGCCAAGACCGTCGATGCTCAGTGCGGCTATGAGTCGGCGCTCTCCACCCTGCTCTGCGCCCTGAGCGGAGCCAACTTCATCCACGATGCCGCCGGCCTTCTGGACTTCGCCCTCAGCGCCAGCTACGAGAAGTACGTAGTAGATAACGAGATCCTGGGGATGGTGATGCGGGCGGTGGAGGGCATAAAGGTGGACGAGGATACCCTTGCCTTTGACCTCATCAAGAGCGTAGGGCCCGGGGGTAACTTCGTTTCCGCCAGGCATACCAGGAAGCACATGCGCACCGAGCATTACCAGCCCGCACTCAGCGACAGGGAGCACCTGGAGGAATGGCAGGCCAGAGGAAGTAGGGACACCTTCTCCCGTGCCAGGGACCGGGTTGAGCAAATCCTTGCCTCTCCCGGTTACCGGCTTCCGGATGAGGTAAGACAAAGGATTTTAAAGGAGATTTCTGGTATACTAGATTAATTTATCATGCTTATTATCGGTGAGAAAATAAACGCAACCAACAAGCGAGTAGCAGGGGCAATCGTCAACAAGGACGCCGCCTTTATCCAGGAACTGGCCCGCCAGCAGTCGGATGCCGGTGCAAGCTACATAGATGTGAACGCCGGAACGGGGCAGGGCGCGGAGCAGGAGATCGCAGGCCTGAAATGGGCTATAGATACGGTTCAGAGTGTGACCGATTTACCCCTGTGCCTGGACAGCTCGGACCCCCAGGCGCTACTGGCAGCAATGGCACACTACCAGGGCTCCAAAGCCATGATAAACTCGGTCAATGCAGAGCCGGGAAAACTGGAACCCCTCGGGCGTCTGGCAGCAGAGCGCCAGGTGCCACTGGTGGCCCTGGTTATGGGAGAGAGAGGTATACCCGGCAGTGTGGAGGAGCGTCTATCCGCAGCAGACCTAATAGTGACCCACCTTACTCGTCTGGGTGTGAGGGAGGACCAGTTATTCTTTGACCCCCTGTTGCTTCCCATCTCGGTGGATACCAGTCAGGGGCTGGTAACTCTGAAGACTATCCAGCAGCTTAAATCCCGTTACCCATCCGCAAACACAGTTATCGGGCTAAGCAACGTTTCCTTCGGTCTTCCCAACCGGGGTATAGTGAACCATGCCTTCCTGTTAATGGCAATCTCCGCGGGGCTCGATGCCGCTATCCTGGATCCCCTCGATGCAAAGGTAATGAGCTTTGTCAGGGTTGCCGATATGCTCACCGGCAAAGACCCTGCCTGCAAAGGCTTCATTAAGGCGCACCGAAAAGGTTTATTGTTATAGTAGCGAATATATGAGGAGTGATGTAAAGTGAGCAGAGAAGGAATCCTGATAGATACACCCCTTACCCGGATGACCGGGGAGCAGGTAGAGATAATCCACCAGGCATCTATGGATATCCTGAGTGACCCCGGCCTGATCTGTTTCAACAGGGAAGCCGCAGAGATATTCGGTGATAGTGGTGCGGATGTAACGCCGATTGAACCCAGCGACCACCCCTGCTGGCACTTGAAAATTCCGGAGAAACTCGCTCTCGATGCCTTGGATAGCGCTCCCAAGACAGTGAAGCTTGGTGCCAGAAACCCTGATAATACCCTTATAATGCACGGCGATGAGCCGAGGGTGTACTTTATAACCGGCTCTGAAACCAACATCTGGCTGGATGTCGGTCTTGTACCTTATGTCAAGAAATCCGACCCCGATACAGAGATTCAGATGCCGGAGTTTTACCCGCGCCGCGCAACGGTTGCCGACCTTTGCCACTCGGCGCACGTATGCGAACACCTTGAAAGCGTGGATGGCTACATCCGTACCGTAAACATCCAGGATGAAGACATCACCGAAGACAACAAGGATGTCAATAAATTCTTCGCCTCCCTGAATAATACCACCAAGCACTTCATGTCGGGTCTGACCAGTCTTACCCAGCTGGACAATGTTGTGAACATGGCAAATCTTATAGTGGGAGGGGAGAAGGAACTCAAGCAAAACCCCATCATATCCTTCATCACCTGCCTGGTTAAAAGCCCGCTGCAATTTGTTAATGACACTACGCAGACCTTTATCGAGGTCTGCAGAAGGGGGCTGCCCATAGTGGTGTCCTCCTCTCCCCAGGCCGGATCCACTGCGCCCATTAAAGAATCCGGCATTATGGCGCAAATAAATACCGAAGTCCTGGCCGGCATAACACTGGGCCAACTGGTAAACAAGGGGACACCGGTTATCTACGGCAGTGTGCCGGTGAGGGCGCGCATGGACAACCTTGCCGATTCCTATGGCGCGGTCGAAACCAGCCAGTATAACATCGATTGCGTTCAAATGGCGCGATTCTACAGGCTGCCCAACTATTCCACCGCCGGCGTCTGTGACACCAAGACGCCGGGGACGCAATCCTCGATAGAGCGCCTATTCTCGGATATACTGGTCACCCTAAGCGGGCCGCAGTACCTGCATTGCGCCTACGGTCTCCTCGACGGGAACTCCGTTTTTTGCCTGCTCCAGGCTGTCCTGGATGATGCCCACTTCCAGATGATCAAGTTCTTCCTCAAACCTCCGCGCATCAACGAAACGGAGGTCGCTGAGAGCTTGAAACAAATGAGAGAGGTAGTGGCAACACCGCAGAAACTGTATATAAGCTATATACGCAAGGTGATGCGCAGCGGTGAGATCTCTATGCCCTATCCCTTTGAAGGGGACGGGGAAAGGGATGAGGTAATCGCACTGGCATACAAGAGGATGCAGGAGCTTCTGGCAACACCCGTTGAGCACATAGACCAGGACACCACATCCAGGATATTCCAGGAAATACCCGGCTTACTACCCAGGCTAAATGTATACCAAGAAGGGAGGTAGCGATGAGCGAAGATATCATTGCATTACTTAAGGAAAATGTAATACAGGGCAGAAAGACCCAGGATGACGAGGGGATAGATGAAGTACTAACCGGGCCCGGGGTGGTGGAGCTTACTCAGGCGGCGCTGGACAGCAACATACCTCCGGATGTGATAATAAAGCAAGGCCTCACTGCGGGAATGCAGGTTGTGGGAGAAAAGTTCTCCACAAAGGAATACTTCATCCCGGATATGCTGGCCTCAGCCGAGGCAGTGGGAGAAGCGATGGACATCCTGAAGCCCCTTCTCGAGGCTTCAAATGCGGAAATAAAAGGTAAATTCGCCATAGTAACAGTGAAGGGAGACATCCACGATATAGGTAAGAATATCGTTGCCATTCTGCTCAAAGGGGCTGGCTATGAGGTTAATGACCTGGGAACAGATGTACCCACTGAGAAGATCGTGGAGGCGGTAAGGGAATATAAACCCGATTACCTGGGGCTCTCCGCCCTGCTTACCACTACAATGGTGGCAATGGGGGAGGTACTTGAAGCCCTGAAAGAGAATAACCTCAGAGACAAGGTCAAGGTACTGATCGGTGGAGCAGCGGTATCTAAAGATTATGCCGAGAAAATAGGGGCGGATGCCTACTGCGTGGACGGCTTCGAAGCAATTAAGGTGCTCGAGGCTTTTCAGGAAGCGCAGGCTTAGTTTAACCACATTGAATGAAGGAGTGTGACTGTGGCAGGAATTGCCGGAATTTTAGGAAGCGATAATGGCGAGCTGGAACAGATGCTCGAGCGGATTAAGTACAGAGGTCCGCACGAGACCTGGGTAAACCGCGAACAAGGGGTGAACCTGGGATGCAATGAGCTGAACGTGGGTGTAGACTCGAGGGAAGGCTCACATTATGCCTCCAACGGCAAGATGGCAGTTGTCCTTGATGGACGAGTATACAATCCGGAAAAGGGGAAAAAGACCGATGCCGAGGCGCTGATGGCCCTCTATGACAGATTCGGCAGCAAGTTTGCACGCAAAATAGACGGGGACTTCGCCTGCGCCGTATCCGACAACGGTAAGATGATACTGGCACGTGATTGGGCAGGAATAAAACCCCTCTACTACGGCCATAATAGAGATGGGTCGCTATGCTTCGCTTCAGAGGCAAAGAGCCTGGTGGGCATATCCGGCGATGTCAGGGAGTTCCCACCGGGTTATGTTTACTCCACAGAGGTGGGATTCCAGAGATATACCTCTGAAGCTGTAGAGACTCCGGAGTTCGAAGATTACGAACAGGCCAAGAAGGTGGTAAAGCAACTCATGCTGGAGGCAATGGAGAGACGGATGAAGGATAACGCCGTTGGAGGAGTCCTGCTGAGCGGAGGGCTGGACAGCAGCCTTATAACCTACATGGCCTGCCAGATAAAGCCAGATATCGAGTGCTTCACCGTAAGCATGCAGGAGGGTCAAGACCTCCCGCTGGCCAAGGATGTAACCCAGTACCTGGGGGTCAAGCATCACATTTTAATCTTCGATGAGAAGGAGATAAATGAGATATTGCCCAAGGCTATCTATCACCAGGAGATGTATGAGGAAAGCTGCGTGCACGGTGCAATTGCCAATTTCCTTGCCGGACGGTTTGTCAGCCCACACACCAACTGCGTTCTAACCGGAGAGGGAGCGGATGAGTTCTTCGCCGGTTATGACGGCCAGTTCAGGCAGGGAGAGAACCCCGAAGAGGTTGCCAGTATAGTCGATAATCTCATCAACGTTGCCCACAACACCGCCCTGCAAAGGCTGGACCGGTTGGCGGCGGCGAATTCGATTGAAACCCGCACCCCCTTTCTCGACACCAAGGTGATGGACTTCTGCATGAAGATCCCACTGAACTGTAAGATTCACGGAGAGGAACAGGTGGGGAAGTGGATCCTGCGCCAGGCATTTGAGGGCTGCCTGCCCGAACACATTATCTACCAGACAAAACGCTTCTTCGCCCAGGGTTCAGGCGTGGCGTTTATCATGCGCTCGCAGGCAGAGAAAAGCATCTCCGAAAAGGAACTCGCTGAACACAACAAGAAAGCAGGCAACCCCTGGCTATCCTCTATCGAGGAGCTGTATTACTACAAAATATTCAAGGAGACATACCCCCAGCCTGCATACGATCGGCTGGTAGGCAGGTGGGACCCCTTGAGACCGGATTTCTTCCTCCGTAAGGTGGACGCATAGACACCAGCCATTTTACACCGTTCGACTAAAATCACCGGGGTGAATTGATGATTGCCTCGGGGCTTAAGTATATCGGTGTTAGCACTGCTTTATAGATTGTCCGCACCGTTCACAGAACAACTTATCCCATTTTAACCCGAAGCTCAATATTATTCCATCACTATTTTAGCACTCTTGGTAAATTCACCAAATCAGATACCACTGGTATCTCATCCTGTAACCGATATCGAATAGTTCTTCCATAATAGTTCTTCCATAGCTGTCTTCTGCGATATCTCAATAGAACGACAGCCACTATACCTCCTTGCCTACCCACGTAAATACCTGTCAACCAGCATCACATTATGCCCCTCAAGGGACGGTACATCTTAATCCCAAATCGTGGACCATCCGTTACCTAACCCTCTAAGTATCACACGACGGTCATTAAGCCTGCGTTTTATATATCGCCACTGGCAGCTTGCTGGCATGAGGCGGGAGTCCACGTCACCGGCCATCTATAAGCACCACCCCGATATTGGAATAAATGCTCACCTGCCAGCAGAGCATGCCCCATATGTCCAAAATATCTCCCTCATTAGCTGGTAGTAAGTGGATAGGCTGAGCAATCTCCTGCTTTTACCTCGATTACGAGAAAACACAGCCCAGATCTCTTTCCCTTTCAAGATACCTCTTGACAATTATTGTATATTATGTTATCATACATTATGATATGTTAAGTTATATTATATTTTGATATGTTCTGTTATGATATAGTAGGTGGTCAGGGTGAGGGAATCTAAACTAATAAGGATGGGCATCATGATAGAGGAAAGCTTCAACAATAAGCGAAATAACAGGGAAGGAAACCAGTTTCCAGATAGACTCCTTACCGTCCGCGACGTGGCAGAACTGCTACACGTGCACAGCAATACGGCACGACGCTGGAGCGACCTGGGCCTAATTAAAAGCTACCGCGTTGGCCCCCGTGGCGATCGTAGATTCAGGGCTGAGGACCTCAATACCTTTATTACCACCGTTAAGCCAAACCTGGGGGGAGCAGTGCTCATTGTCGACGATGACCCCGATATTCGGCAACTCATGGAGGATGTCGTCGAGGGGGAAGGCTACAGGGCTACCGCCGTTGAAAGCGGTGAGAAAGCCTTGAAAGAGCTCGATAAGCAGCACTTCGACTTCGTCTTCCTCGACCTCATGCTGCCGGGCCTGACCGGAGTAGATGTGCTCCGTTTTATAAAGGAGCATGAAAATAAAACCATAGTGGCTGTCATTACCGGGCACGGTGACGATGCCCTCGCTCTTGAGGCGATGGAGCTGGGTCCCATGTTTTTTATCCGAAAGCCCTTCGATATTTCCGAGATAACCACGGTTCTCGATGCAGTAATGCATCATCCAGAAAATAGCTCCAGCAAACCGTAGGCTGGAAAGATGCTCTTCCCCCTTTCTATCCTCGTTGGCTGGGTAGAATAAGTAAGCTACACCTATTGCCAGCACCCGCCCTCCACGAGCACGCCCAAGGGGCATTCATTCCTGCAAATGTCTACTCCTTTCATCAGTGGCACGCTTGCTGGACATGCGCCTCCCCACGGTGGTATCTCCAGTATCCGATGGATCTCATTCATTATTGGCCCACGATGAACGACACTTATCGATCGTGATAGCCTATCCTTAGTATTTCCCAGGATAAAACACATCTAGCTCCTCCCTTCGAAACCTCCCATCGCTACCATTTACAACAGGGTTAGCCCGGGGGAACCCGCGATCGCTCCATCACCATACTGTGCCTTTATTTAAATTCAAGCATGCTGCAGCCGGGCAAGCCATGGAAGCAGGCAATAGTTTATTCGTCTACACAGAAGCACCTTGAACAGAACAAAATTTATTAAAAAATTCACCTGCAAATCCCCTTGACAAAACCCGCATGTCATCTTAGTATTCCACGCTCATCAACCTATTCCAGCATCATGAGAAGGTAGGGCTATCAGGTTTTGGTGAAAAGGGGGAGATAAGTATAGTTTAGTGAACTTGTTTGATATTGACTGCTGCCGCTCCTTATGTAATGATGGATGATAGTAACCTAGGAATATTGTAGGTATGTGTAGGTTGAAGCAGGTCATCCAATCAACAAGGGGTGCCCAATTTAGCTTTCTAGCGCAGGAGTACCGGAGTAATAAATGGCAAGGCCAAGGCGAATAGTAAAGACACTAGGTGTAGTCCCACTATTACTAGCTTTGATGCTGGTAGCACTTGTTGCCGCTCCGCTTCTGAGCATCGGCATAACACAGGCTACGCAGACCACCATCGTCTTCCAGGATGATTTCGGCACTACTTACGCGAACACTGTTCCCGGTTGGACTGATAGCGATGGGAGTGGGCATGACTGTGCCACTAGGCCCACTTATGGCACGGGCGATAAGTACCTCCGCCTGCGCAGCGGCGGGATGGCCACGAAGTCGGCCATCGACACAACAGGCCTGGTGAACATCCACCTGGAGTACGATTGGGGCCAGGATACCGACCGAGATGGCAGTGACGACGGCGATCTCGTTGTGCAGTGGAAGCTCTCTGCTGCCGGCAGCTGGACCACCGTCAATACACACGACCTTTCTAACGACACTACGACCTGGCCGGCAACGTATGTTGATGCAGCCCTTGGCATCACTGCGGAAGGCACCAGCATTGATATCCGTTTCTGGGGAGACACCGATGAAGATCCTGACAGCGCACGGGTGGACAATGTCGTCGTCAGCGGCGACCCCGCGACAGCACCTTCACCATCACCAAGCCGGTCGCCTTCGCCCCCGCCTACGCCTACGCCGACACCGACATCGTATGAGAGTAT
This sequence comes from Dehalococcoidia bacterium, assembly GCA_035528575.1. Classification (NCBI taxonomy): domain Bacteria; kingdom Bacillati; phylum Chloroflexota; class Dehalococcoidia; species Dehalococcoidia bacterium. Next base: position 42,565 of record DATKYK010000024.1, read on the forward strand.
GGCAGCGGTAGTAGTAGTTATAGCTCGGATCACCCAGCCAATAGGCTCATCAGTAGAGCCCACATTTGTAGACGGTAACCCATTCTGCGTAGATACTTGCGGGGGCACTGAATATAAAATAGAAGAGCCAGTTACATCGGGCTCCCACGTGCTTCCCGATAGCGCCGGTACGATTAACATAACAGTAACAGGAAACTATTTCGATTGGACATCGACAATAGGCATAGACTGTGTAATCGTAAAGGGTGGTCCCAATGCTAATGTTTACTATTACGACCCTGAATCGTTTGGTGATACTGGACTCCATGCACCAATTAAACTCAGTAATGGAAAGCCTTTCGGGCTAAGCCATATAAGTTTCTGTTATAACATAGAGCCAACTCCTACTCCGACGCCAACGCCGACGCCTACGCCTACCCCGACACCTAACTGTACTCCTACCCCGACGCCTACGCCAACACCGAGGTGTACTCCTACTCCGACACCTAACTGTACTCCTACGCCGACCCCTACTCCGACACCAACGCCGACACCTACCCCGACACCAACACCAACTCCTACGCCAACTCCTACACCTGACTGTGGTAATGTCTCGGTCGATAAGACCGCTCAGGAAGAGGGGTGCCGCACATACAAGGTTACACTGAATATCACGGGTGAGCCGTGCGCCAAGCCTGTTGATGTGATGCTGGTCTTCGACCGCTCAGGCTCCATGGATGATGGCGTGGGGCTAGAGCCGTTTAATTCTGCCAAAGCTGGGGCCAAGGCTTTCATTGACCAGCTGAATACCGATGATAAGGTCGGGCTGGTCTCCTATCATACCACTGCATATTTGAACAACGGCTTAACCTTTACTCACAATGATGTTAAAACTTCCATCGATGGTCTATCCATCGGCGACTATACCAACATCGCTGCAGGAATCTATCTGGCAACCCAGGAGATTATCGCCAATGGCCGTACGGATGCAGAGAAGGCTATAATCGTGCTTTCGGATGGCGTCGCCAATAGGGCCAGCGTTTCATGTACCGGCTGTGGCATATATCCATGTTATAGCACTTCGCCTACAATTTACGCGCCGAATAACAGGGGTACTTGCTGCACAAATGACGCAATTAACCAGGCCCTGGCTGCCAAGGTCCTAGGTTACAAAGTATTTAGTATCTTCCTCGAGAACGTCAATACTTCAGACTGCGGCAATACATCTCGCACATCACTACTTGGTTCTGAGACACTAAAAGCGGTATCTTCAGGAGCAGGCTTCTACTACGAAACCACCGATCCAAGCGACCTGGAGGAGATCTACGAAAAAATCGCCGGCCAGCTCAACACCGCAGCGACAGATGTAGTGGTCACGGACGACGTATCAGATGAGTTCGATGTCGATACTGGCAGCTTTAGCCCCAGCCAGGGCACCGTAAGCTTCAACTCCGGTATTAACACCATTACCTGGAACGTTAGTGATGTTGGTAGTACATCAGTGACCCTGACCTACCAGGTCACCGCCAAGGCAGGTTATTCCGGCTCCCTTGATGTCAACGACCTGGCGACAATGAACTACACCGATGTGGATAGCAACCCCCAGTCGAAGGTCTTTCTTATACCCACTGTTAACGTGCCCTTTGATCTCCTAGCCTCCGCTTCCAGTAACTCACCAGTATGCGAAGGCGGTACCATACAGCTCAACGGTTCGGCCACCGGCGGCACACCTCCTTATTCCTCCTATAGCTGGACACATATCCCCGACTGGTCAAGCTTTATACAGAACCCCACCAGGTCCCCTGCTACCATAGCTATGTCCGGTACCTATACCCTGAACGTTACCGATTCCAACGGCTGCTGGGATACCGATACTACTAGTGTGGTGGTTAATCCCTGTCCTACTCCTACTCCTACTCCTACTCCTACCCCTACCCCTACCCCTACACCAACACCTACGCCAACTCCTACTCCAACCCCGACGCCTACTCCTACGCCTACTCCTACTCCTACTCCAACCCCGACGCCTACTCCTACACCTACTCCTACACCGACACCTACTCCTACTCCAACGCCAACTCCTACTCCCACACCTACGCCAACTCCCACTCCCACTCCTACTCCAACGCCGACGCCTACTCCTACCCCTACTCCTACCCCGACCCCTACCCCTACACCAACACCTACGCCTACTCCTACCCCAACGCCTACTCCTACGCCTACTCCGACCCCCACTCCCACGCCTACACCAACGCCCACGCCGACGCCAACGCCAACGCCAACACCTACTCCTACACCTACACCGACGCCGACTCCTACTCCTACGCCGACGCCAACACCTACTCCTACTCCTACCCCGACGCCGACTCCTACTCCTACGCCTACGCCAACACCTACACCTACACCTACTCCTACTCCTACACCGACGCCGACTCCTACTCCTACACCAACGCCGACCCCTACGCCTACTCCTACCCCGACCCCGACTCCTACCTGTAATCCCGTAGCAGAATTAGTTATTAATGGCGGATTTGAAATACCGGATGTCCCCCCAGCTAGTTGGAATGTCTTTAACAGCTCTCAGGTTCCTGGCTGGAGTATTGAATGGGTTTCAACTACCCCCTCTTCCCCAGCCGATGCCCTTCTTGAGTTACACGACCATGTTGCTATTGGCTGGAACCCCCAGGAAGGAGATCAGTATGCTGAACTGGATACTGACTGGTTTGGCCCGGGTGGTCCTGATCCAGCTTCAGATGCACCAGCATCGGTAAAGATTTACCAGGATATCCCTACTATCCCAGGTTATACTTACTACATCAGCTTCTACTTCTCTCCACGTCCCGACACAGACATCTCGCAAAACAGCCTTAACTTTAGCTGGGCCGGGGAGGTGAAAGACACTATATCAGCCGCAGGTTCCAGTACTACAGTTTGGTCTTATCACTCCTATAGCTACGTAGCTGGAGGATCAACATGCCGTCTCCAGTTTTCTGATAACGGCATACCAAATGGTGTGGGAACATTCTTAGACAATGTAAGTGTTAGATGTGGACCTCCTCCGACACCTACGCCTACGCCGACTCCGACGCCGACGCCTACACCAACGCCGACTCCGACGCCGACGCCAACGCCGACGCCGACTCCTACTCCTACCCCAACTCCTACTCCTACTCCTACTCCTACTCCTACTCCTACTCCGACTCCTACGCCGACTCCTACGCCTACACCTACTCCGACTCCTACGCCTACACCTACGCCTACTCCGACGCCTACACCAACGCCAACCCCGACGCCTACACCTACTCCTACTCCTACTCCTACACCGACGCCAACACCTACACCGACTCCTACGCCAACACCGACGCCGACACCAACGCCTACACCTACTCCGACTCCGACGCCTACACCGACTCCAACCCCTACGCCTACTCCTACCCCGACGCCGACTCCTACGCCGACTCCTACGCCTACTCCTACGCCGACACCAACGCCTACACCTACTCCGACTCCGACGCCTACACCGACTCCAACCCCTACGCCTACACCCACGCCGACTCCTACTCCAACTCCAACGCCTACCCCTACGCCTACTCCTACCCCTACGCCTACTCCTACATGTGATCCTGAAGTTAACCTAGTCATAAATGGTGGATTTGAAACACCGGGTGTTACCCACGCAAGTAACTGGAATATCTTTAACAGCTCCGAGGTTCCTGGCTGGACTGTCGAATGGGTTTCAACTGACCCCTCTTCTTATGAAGGAACTGACCGGCCAGACGATGCCTATCTTGAGTTACACGACCATGTTAGCGGCTGGAACCCCCAGGAAGGAGAGCAGTATGCCGAACTGGATGCTGACTGGTATGGCCCGGATGATCCCCTTACAGGAGAACCAGCATCGGTAAAGATTTACCAGGATATCCCTACTATCCCGGGTGATACTTACTACATTAGCTTCTACTTCTCTCCCCGCCCCGACACAGACAGCCCGAACAACAGCCTTAACTTTAGCTGGTGCGGGGCGTTGAATGACACAATATCAGCCGCAGGTTCCAGTAATACAGTTTGGTCTTATCACTCCTATAGCTATGCAGGTACAGGATCAACATGCCGTCTCCAATTTTCTGATAACGGAACCTCAGATTCCTTAGGTACTTTCTTAGACAATGTAAGTGTTAGATGTGGACCTACTCCTACTCCTACGCCTACGCCAACGCCAACGCCGACTCCGACTCCTACTCCTACGCCAACGCCTACCCCTACTCCTACCCCTACTCCAACGCCTACACCTACGCCGACTCCAACCCCTACGCCTACACCTACGCCTACTCCTACCCCAACACCAACTCCTACGCCTACTCCTACCCCTACGCCAACGCCGACTCCTACTCCTACGCCAACGCCGACCCCAACACCTACGCCGACTCCTACTCCTACACCAACACCTACACCTACACCTACTCCTACTCCTACCCCAACTCCGACACCTACGCCTACACCTACACCCACGCCTACACCTACACCCACGCCTACTCCTACACCGACTCCTACTCCTACGCCTACGCCTACTCCTACCCCTACGCCAACGCCGACTCCTACTCCTACGCCTACACCCACGCCTACTCCTACGCCTACTCCTACTCCAACTCCAACTCCGACACCTACACCTACTCCCACGCCTACTCCTACACCGACGCCGACTCCTACTCCCACGCCCACGCCGACGCCTACTCCGACGCCGACTCCTACTCCAACACCTACACCTACTCCTACACCTACTCCCACGCCTACTCCGACACCGACGCCGACTCCTACTCCCACGCCCACGCCGACGCCGACTCCTACTCCAACCCCGACGCCTACGCCTACTCCTACGCCGACTCCTACACCGACGCCTGTACTGTCATGCGTGCCATATGTACAGCTTGCAGTGCTCCTGGATGGATCCGGCAGCATTAGTGACGCTGAGTGGGAAATCGAGATAAACGGGCTACACGACGCTATCATCGATCCCGATTGCATGCCCCATTGCTGCGTGGAGCTAACGGTGATTCAATTCGCTGACAACCTGCCCACTGGAGCTAGAACGGAAATCGGTCCCATTGTCATCACCAACATCAATCGTAATAACATCGCTGATGACGTCCTGAACATCACCCATGAAAAAGGGATAACACCTATTGAAGCCGGTATAGACCTGGCTGTGGTGGAACTCACCAACTCTGAATGGTTTACCTATGCTTCAAAGCAGATAATCAACATAATTACCGACGTTGGACATATTGTGGTTGATTACGATGCCACGGAGATAGCACGCGATTACGCTATAGATGCGGGAATTGATGAGATAAGCGCCGAGGGCATCGGCGATATAATATACTATGACATAAACTGGCTGCAGGATCGCATTGTGTATCCTGGGTATCCCGATACCTCCGGTCATATAGCCCCACCATTTACACCGGGGTGGGTGTATGATGTTGAATTGGATGCTGGCAAGTTAAAGGAAGCCGTCTGCGAAAAGATTACATGTTTATACCCTACTCCTACTCCTACCCCGACTCCTACTCCTACTCCTACCCCAACGCCTACTCCTACCCCTACTCCTACACCTACACCGACTCCTACCCCTACACCAACCCCTACTCCTACCTCTACGCCAACGCCGACGCCTACTCCCACACCTACACCAACTCCAACGCCTACACCTACGCCTACGCCTACATCTACTCCTACCCCAACTCCTACGCCTACACCGACCCCGACGCCTACTCCTACCCCAACTCCTACGCCTACCCCTACTCCTACCCCAACTCCTACGCCGACACCTGTAATGTTATGCGTACCAAATATACAGCTTGCAGTGCTCCTGGATGGATCGGGCACAATGGAAGATTTAGGTGAATGGGAGACACAGATATACGGACTGCGTAACGCTATCCTTAACCCCGATTGCATGCCCAATTGCTGTGTGGAGCTAACGGTGATTCAATTCGCCGGTGATTTACCCAATGATGCCAGGCTGGAGGTTGGTCCCATCGTTATCACTGACGACAACCGTTCTGCCATTGCCACTAAGGTCTTTAACATACCCAAGAGTGGCGGGACAACACCTATGGAATTTGCCATAGACCTGGCTGTAGTGGAACTCAACAATTCTGAATGGTTCACCTATGCTTCAAAGCAGATAATCAACATAAGTAGTGACGTTGGATTGTATGTAGTTAATTTCGGTGCCATTGAGGAAGCGCGCGATAAAGCTGTAATTTTTGGTGGCATCGATGAGATCACCGCCCAGGGCATTGGCAATATCGAACTGATATATATAACTTGGTTGCAGGAAGAAATTGTATGGCCCCATCCCGCAAAACCGCCATTCACACCTGGGTGGGTATATATTGTTGGAACCAACGATGCCATGTTCACGGTAGCTATCTGCGAAAATGTTGATTGCATATATGCACCGACGCAGAGACTGGAAGGCGATGTTCACCCGCTGGGTACCGGCAACGGTTTAATTGACTCGGCGGACTATCAATTAGTAGTCCAGCATATAGTGGGAACAATAACACTGACAGGCGATGATTTTTACGCCGCCGACGTTAACGACAGTGGCACAATAGACGCAGCGGACCTGCAGTTGATGGCACAATACCTTATCGGGACGATTACAGCATTCCCCGGGGGAGAATATATTCCATAAACAAAGTGTGTTAAGAGCAGGAGGCTAATACACCTGCACTATAAACACCAAAGGGGTGGACAGAAAGGTCCACCCCGGTTTTATCTAAAATTTGATGTCGTATAGCCGCTCTTATCCTTCCAGCACAACCTAATGTTGCAATTTTGTAACTACATCTTACACGCTCACACGTCCAGCTGCTCAAGCCACAGGGTTTTTCCAAACGCACACTGAAACCACGCTCTTAAGAGAGCTCTCTATCCCGGCTTAACCCGAAGCTTGATATCCTCCACCGCCATCTCTGCGCTCTTGGCACAGGCACCGAGCCCTATCCAGCCCCCCGGTTTTACCCCGTCGCCGACATTATAGAGGTTCTCTATCGATGTCTTCTGCGGCATATCGTAACCCGGCCAGCTATGATACCCCGGACATCCACCATGGAAATAGCTGGCAACCAGGATCTCAGCATGCTCGTCAAACCCGGGGATATTATCTCTCAAATCCTGAAGCATTAGCCCCCTGTCCTGCTTGATATCATAGGGGGGTAACGATGAGAGCGGCGTACCTCCCGCCATGAGCAGGTGCTTTCCTTTTGGAGCGTGCTCCGGACAGAGAAGTGTCGGGCTGTTCATCACGCTCAGCCTGCGGCCCAGTACGAATATCAGGGAGGAGCAGTCCACCAGGGGCCTATCGCTGGCAATATGCATCGCTATAAACGGAGCGGGTCTCAGGTTTTCCCGTAGCTGTTTCAGGTAGCCCAGATCAAAATTCTCACTCCCCGCCAATGCCACCGTTTCCCCGGGACCGGTATTACTAACCACTGCCTTCGCCACCACCTCAATAACCTCCTCACCCCGCTTTACAATTGCACCCCTTGCCATCCCATCGGCCACTGCAATCTGCCTGGCCCGGCACTTAGTCCACACCTGCCCCCCTTTTGTCTCAATAGCTCTCGCCAGCGATTCCATCAGTGCTAAATTGCCCTGCGGCGCAATCCCGATACCCTGTCCTTTTGGCGCCTTGAGGTACTCGAAGAACTTCCCCGCTGGCAATTCATCGTCATTTACAAAGTGAGTCGGGCTGATCAGCGCCCAGAAGGTTTTAAGCACCCTCTCATTCTCGGTATACTGAATCAGCCATTCCCTGAGGGAAATTCCGTCCCAGGGCTGCTGCCAGGTTAAACCCCGTCTCAAAGCCCCCATCACACGCTCCGTTTCGCCTTCATCCCTGCAAGCCAAGGAAACGAGCGTCCTCAGCCCACCTTTTGGCGGCAGCTCATGGTCTTTCCCATCAATCCGATAGCGAATCGGGGGGACGGGGCGGACGTCGAGCCTGGCCCCTACCGCATTAAAGACCTGCTCCACTACCCCACCCATCTCTACCTCAATCGCGCCGGTGCTAATCTTGAAACCCTTATGTTCTATCGTGGAATACCTGCCGCCTATTCGAGGCAGCCGCTCCACCACCAAAGTCTTATAGCCACTGGCGACAAGAAATGCCGCCGCAGATAATCCCCCCATCCCCGAACCGATAACCAGCACATCATAATTATCCTGTTTCACCTGACCCTCCTTTTTCGTCCTCTTCAAATATCGATTCACATTGATACAGGAAAAATCTAGCACACGGGGCAATATCAGTCAACCTGTACGTATAAGTATTGACAAACGATTAACTTTTGATTAGTATGCTATTTCACTTCCCAATATGTTCCCAGGGAGATAAAAGTTTCGTACGGGGGCCACCCCCGAATCTTAAATTTGATCCAGAATCAGGAGGAGAAAATGAGTGCCAAAGAAGTGAAGCTCTATTCCACCCCTACTTGACCCTGGTGCAAGAGGACCAGTATGTTCCTCGAGCAGCATAATATCGCCTATCAAGAAGTCGATGTCGCTACCGATAGCGCCGCCCGTGAGGAGATGGTGCGTAAGACAGGTCAGATGGCGGTACCTGTCATCGAAATCGATGGCGATTTTACCGTTGGCTTCGACGAAGGCAGGCTGAAAGAGAAATTAGGCCTTTAACTTGCCGGTGGAGCTTATGCGTGAACTGATCATTATCGGCGGTGGTCCCGCGGGGATGACCGCTGCGGTCTATGCTGCCAGGAAGCGGCTAGATACCCTGCTCATCAGTAAAGACATTGGAGGGCAAGCTCTTTGGTCGGCCAGTGTGGAGAACTATATGGGATATCAGTATATCGAAGGATTTGAGCTGATGGCCAAATTCGAGGAGCAGATGAAGCAGTTTCCGCTGGAGCAGAAGATCGGTGAAGAGGTAGTTGCTTTATCCCGACGGAATGCGGGATTTGAGATCAGGATAGCCAATGGTGAAAGCTATCAGGCAAAGGCGGTGATCGTCGCTACCGGGAAACGTCCCCGCCAGCTCAATGTACCTGGCGAGGAGCGGCTAAAGAGTCGGGGTGTTACCTATTGCGCGATTTGCGATGGCCCGCTCTTTGCCGGGCAGAAGGTGGCGGTTATCGGCGGGGGCAATTCCGCCCTGGAGGCAGCGGACGATATGGTCAAGATCGCCGAGTATGTCTATCTGGTGTCGCTGACACCGTTCACCGGCGACCGGATACTTATTAATAAAGTTAAAGAGGCACCCAATATGACCGTGTTTTTGGAGCACAAGGTGGTGGCGATCGACGGGGAAAGCCGTGTGGAAGCTGTCGCCATCAGCGATTTAAAGAGCGGCGAAGAGAAGAGGCTTGAGGTTGGGGGTGTCTTTGTCGAGATCGGGCTGATCCCCAGTTCGGACTTGTCTAAAGGCATCGTCAGGCTAAATGAGCTCGGTGAGATCGAGATAAATTGTGCCACCGATACAGGGGTACCCGGGCTCTTTGCCGCCGGGGATGTAACCAATGCCCCGGAGAAACAGATCCTGGTTGCCGCCGCTGAGGGGGCCAAGGCCGCTCTCCAAGCTCATAAATATCTCAAGAGACTATAAAGGGGTGACAAATGGGCATATTTTTTACTGGCAGTGAACTGGTGAACATCGCCATTGGGATCGAGCGGAGCGGAGCCGCTTTTTACGACACCCTGGCAAAGTCTGCCAGGAATGAAGCATCTAGAGTTATTTATGAGTATCTGGCTCTTGAGGAGAAAAAGCATATTGAAATCTTCCAAAATATGCTGGGCTCACTTGCAGACTATGCACCACCAGAGACCTACACTGAAGAGTATGACCGGTATCTAAAAGCGCTGATCGACTCCGCTGTCTTCCGCGACGATCAGACTGCCCGCGAGATGGCACAAAAGTCAGCGAGTGAAGCCAAAGCTATCCAGATCGCTATAAGCGCAGAAAAGGACTCTATACTGTTCTATTCGAACTTGCGAGAACTGGTTCGACGGTCAGACCGCGAGGCAGTCGATAAGATAATAGAGGAGGAGAGGTCTCACCTGAGGCAGCTTTCAGACCTGATGAAAGGCTTCAGCAAGCGGTGACAAGGAGGCAAGATTGAGAGTCCTGGGGATTATGGGGAGCTCAAGGATAAAGGGCAATACTGATTTACTGCTGGATGAGGCTTTGAAGGGTACCCAAAGTCAGGGTGCAGAGGTGGAGAAGCTCATCGTAGATAAACTCAACATAGCCCCGTGCCGCGAGTACTACGGTTGCCTGAGGGATGGCAATTGCGTCATAAGAGACGACATGGATGGCATATACCCCCAGCTCCTCGAGGCCGATGTGGTAATAGTAGCCTCGCCGATGTTTTTCTATGGGCTGACCAGTCAGGTTAAGGCGCTAATCGACCGCTCTCAGGCGCTGTGGGCCCGAAAATATATCCTCAAGCAAAACCTGCCCTGTGAGGGGAGAAAAGGCGCCTTTATCGCTGTGGGGGCCACCAAGGGACAGAAACTGTTTGACGGGTCCATATTGACAGTGAAATATTTCTTCCAAGCCATCGGCGTCGAGTACGCTGAGGAACTTCTTATCCGGGGCGTGGATACAAAAGGTGAGATTAGGGAGCACCCAACCGCACTAAAGGACGCCTTTGATCTGGGCAGCAGGATCGCTCAAAGTTAGCGATTCTCACAATGACTGAGGGTTAGATATGAGGTCTGCATGTCCCGGTCAAGATTTCAGAAACCTACGGGTTGAGCTCTACAAGTGCCCGAACTGTGGTGCAGAGGAGGAGCTCTTCTCCAACGAGACTAAGGTGAAGTGCCACGAGTGCGGTGAATGGATTTGCATGGACTGGTGCGCTTCAGCTCGCCAGTACCTGGGAGAGGAGAGATGGAAGCAATTGAAGGGCTGCGAGTAGCGGCAACTTTCAGATAGGAGGTGACCTTTTGGACGAAAAACTCGAAATGGAAATTCAAGCTTCTCTGGTTGACGGTAAGCTTCCCTGCGCCATAGCGTTTAAGATAGCTAAGAAGCTGAAAGTTAGCCCCAGACAGGTTGGAGACACAGCGAACAGACTAAATATAAAGATAATGAGCTGCCAGCTCGGTTGTTTCCCGTAATTTTATCTGCGATTACATGCTTGTCGCGGGCTAGCTGTTCGTGAATGTCTGAAATGGAAACAAAGGTGTTGAGGAAAATCGTCAGAATCGACGAATCGGGACTAACGGCTGATTCTCATCAGATACTTTGCGATCCGCAGTAAAGACCATGAATATCTCGGCTGCCTGAAGGTTACCCAGGACATAACCGACCTGAAGAAGATTGAAGGTGAGAAGAGGCTGCTTGAGCCTTGATAGAGAATATCGGAGGTGTGAAAATGGGAGTCAAGAATGTGGGCGAAAAATATCGCTGCAATGTCTGCGGCAACGAGGTGACGGTGACCAAGGTCGGTGGCGGCACCCTAGTCTGCTGCGATCAGGAGATGGAGCTAATACAAGAATAGAACAGCGCTCTCAGTTAGCTTCCTGTTTGCATTGTGTCGATGCAACCTCCAGAGCTTCCATGGAGCAATTGCTAGGATCGCTACTGAGGAGAGGGTAAGTAACCACTTCAGGCTCAGACTAACTTATAGAACATTCACAGAACCAAAAGAATCAGACCCCTAACCTATCAGACGAAGGAGGTGAAAGGAAATGCCAAGCGTGAGAGCTGTCCTAACCAATATGTCAGTTCCAATGCCTATTCACCGAAAACTGTATCTTGTTCTCCGTAACAATTCTATCAAAATATGGAAGAGGCAGAGCTGTTGTGGCCACTATGGTGAACCAGGCTGCTGAGAAGTTGTGAAATAGCCTCCTGGTCAAGGAGGAAAGGGGTAGAAGGTAGATAATAAGTACCGCTGCACTGTCTGCGGCAACGAGATAATAGTGACCAGGGTCGGCAGCGGAACTATAGTCTGCTGCGATGAGGAGAGGGCACCAATCGGAAAATAATTTCGATGAAGGAGGTAGAAATGGGTTACACTGCTAAGGACTATACAAGTTTAATCGGAATAGAGGGATTCAGCGAGCCGCTGCTCAACAATCACTTCACACTGTATCAGGGCTATGTCACCAATACCAACAAGCTATATGATTCACTTACTGCCATGCTCAAGGAAGGCAAAACGGCCACCCCGGAATACGCCGAGCTTAAGCGCCGTTTCGGCTTCGAGTTCAACGGTATGCGCCTCCACGAATACTACTTCGAAAACCTCGGCGGCAAGGGGACACTAAACAAATCTGGCAAGCTGGCCCAGCTGTTGCCCGGTGCATACGGCAGCTACGAGGACTGGGAGAAGGACTTTCGCGCCACCGCCACCATGCGGGGAATCGGTTGGGCTATCCTGTACCAGGATAACGTAACCGGCTGGCTGATAAACCAGTGGATAAATGAGCATGAGACCGGCCACCCTGCAGGTTGTACCCCCATTCTGGTGCTGGATGTTTTCGAGCATGCCTTCATGATCGACTATGGGCTGAAGCGAGCCGACTATATCGATGCCTTCTTCAAGAACATCAACTGGGATGCGGTCGAGGCTCGCCTCAAGTAGAGGCAACCGTCTGGGCCCAGCTTTGAGATAAAGGTCGCATACAGGGATCAGCCCAGTGGTTAAAATGTGGTTGAGATGACCAGAGGAGGGGTTATGAAGAGAGCATACCTTGACCATGTAGCGACAACCCCAGTCCTTCCCCAGGTGCTGAAGGCTATGCTTCCCTACCTCAAGGATGCCTATGGCAATCCTCAATCCATCCATGAGTGGGGAGACCAAGCCAGGGAAGCGCTGGATGATGCCCGCAGCAAGGTTGCCGCCCTCATTGGCGCCCAGCCTGAGGAGATCATCTTCACCGGCTCGGGCACCGAGGCCAACAACTTCGCCATCAAGGGGTTGGCCCTCGCCCGGCAGTCCCAGGGGAAGCACGTTGTCATCTCTGCCATCGAACATTTTTCAGTTCTTCATTCAGCTAAGACGCTGGAGAAGTTGGGCTTTGAGGTCACTCAGGTACCAGTGGACAAGTACGGGCTGGTCGATCCTGAAAAGGTCGGTAAGAGCATAAGGGAGGATACGGTTCTGGTATCCATCATGCACGCCAACGGCGAGGTGGGCACCATCCAGCCCATCGCCGAGATAGCTAAGGTGGTGAAGAAAACGGGGGCCCTGTTCCACACCGATGCAGTAGCCACCGCAGGCTCAATACCTGTTGATGTCAGAGAGCTCGGTGTTGATGCGCTAAGCCTGACCCCCAACCAGTTCTATGGCCCCAAGGGTGTTGGCGCCCTGTGGTTTAAAAAAGGTGTACGCATTATGCCCTTCCTCGATGGTGGGGTGCAGGAGGGAGGAAGGAGGGCGGGGACCGAGAACGTTCCCTCAATCGTAGGTTTGGGAAAAGCAGCAGAGCTGGCTCGAGAGGAAATGGCGTCCCGGATGGCCCACCTCTCTGCCCTGCGCGATAGGTTGATCGAGGGACTGCTGTCACGGATCGAGAATGCCATCCTCACCGGACATCCCACCCAGCGCCTCCCCGGCAATGCCAGCTTCTGCATCGAGTTTATTGAAGGAGAGTCAATGCTCATGCTGTTAAGTCACCAGGGAATAGCGGCATCCAGCGGTTCGGCTTGCACGTCCAGGGCGCTCAAGGCCTCTCACGTGCTCACCGCTATGGGGGTTCCTGCCGAGATCGCACAGGGGTCGCTACTATTCAGCCTTGGCTTGGAGAATACCGAGGAGGACATTGACTATGTATTGGAAGCGCTGCCGCCTATTGTTGATCGGCTCCGGCAGATGTCACCGCTATATTCCAAATTTATAAAAGGTCAGCGAGGAGGAAGTTGAGATGCCTGTTTACAGCGACAAGGTAATGGAACACTTCATGAACCCCCGCAATGTAGGGGAGATCGAGGATGCCGATGGCATCGGTGAAGAGGGAAACCCCGTCTGCGGGGATATGATGACATTCTACATCAAGGTGGACGATAACCATCTCAGCGATGTCAAGTTCAAGACCTTCGGCTGCGGCGCTGCCATCGCCGTTTCCAGCATCGTGAGCGAGATGGCTATGGGCAAGACCCTGGAGGAGGCAAGGAAGATTACTCCGGCCCTTGTGGCCCAGGAGCTTGAGGGGCTGCCCAAGAATAAGTATCACTGCTCCAACCTCGGCGCTCAAGCGCTGAATAAGGCCATCGATGACTACCTGAAGAAGCAGGGCAAAGCTATAAAAAACGGAAGGAGGAGGAAGGATGACAAGTAGTGAAAAGCCAAAGGAGAATGAGAGGAGGTGCTTTTGCCCCTACTGTGATGAGGAGCTGGCTATGTCCCCTGCGCCTTATTGTCAGCCGTGCCACATTGAGCTACGGTATTGCCTGAAATGTAATATAGTAGTGGAGAAAACGGCCAAGGTCTGTCCACAATGTGGGCGAACTTTGGAGTAAGTGGCGAGCATGGCTGAGAAAGAGAGTGTGACTCTGGTGGTATTCAGCGGAGAGCTAGACAAGGCCCTGGCCGCCTTCAATATCGCCATCGGGGCCGCCTCAATGGGGATGGAGGTGAGCATGTTCTTCACCTTCTGGGGGCTAAATATCATCAAGAGAAATGAGGGCAGCATAAAAAGCCGGGGGATAATGAGGAAGATGCTCAATAGAATGAACCGGGGCGGCGCCAAGAGACTGCCCTTATCAAAATTTCAGATGCTCGGCTTGGGCAAATGGATGATTGGGCGGTTAATGCGTGATATAAAGTCTCCTCCCCTTGAGGAGATGATGGCCATGGCTAAGGGTATGGGGGTAAAATTTATCGCCTGCACCACCTCTATGGGGATGATGGGGATAGGAAAAGAGGCCTTCATCCCCGACGTGGACAGCTTCGCCGGGGTAGCCACCTACCTAGCTGAGGCTAAAGAGGGAAATGTCAATCTCTTTATTTAAGGAGGCATGGCTATGAAGGCAGATGCCACTTTAGACTGCATCGGATTATACTGTCCCATGCCCATCGCTCACACCGCCAATAAGCTAAAAGAGCTGGAAGTTGGGCAGGTGCTGGAGATATTGGCCGACGACGAGGGCATTAAAGAAGACATGCCTGCCTGGTGCCGTACTACGGGAAATGAGCTGTTGGGGATTGAGGATGAATCGGGGCAATATAAAGTTTATGTTAAGAAATCAAAGTAGAAAGGCGGAACCAATGGAACTTAAAGGCAGCAGGACAGAGCACAATCTGCTGGCGTCATTTGCCGGCGAATCGCAGGCGAGGAATCGTTATACATACTTTGCATCGGTTGCAAAAGAGGCCGGGTATGAACAGATCGCCGCTATCTTCCTCGAGACAGCAGACAACGAAAAAGAGCATGCTAAGCGATACTTCCAATTCCTTCAGGGGGGAGACGCGGAAATCACTGCAACTTACCCAGCGGGTGTCATAGGTGATACCGCAGCAAATCTGGAAGCGGCAGCAGCCGGGGAAAACCTGGAATGGACCAAACTATACAAAGAAGCTGGGGAAGTGGCTCGCCAGGAAGGTTTTCAAGAGATAGCAAATGTATTTTGGGAAATCGCTGAAGTAGAAGAACAGCATGAGCTTCGCTATAGAAAGCTTCTCAAGAATGTGAAAGAGAACAAGGTATTTAAGAAAGATGTAGTTGTCAAATGGAAGTGTCGCAATTGCGGCTATGTCCACGAAGGGATGGAAGCCCCCAAGCAGTGCCCCGCCTGTGACCATCCTCAGAGCTATTACGAGCTTATGGCCGAGAATTATTGATAGAGCCTGGCCAAGCTTAATTTTCAGCCTACATTTCCTAAAATTTAAAAATCTGATACGAGGTGAGAGGAATGACAGTAACTCTCAGGGACGAGATCGTAACATACATGGAGAAATGCCGTGCATGTACCATTGCCACCGCCAACACTGATGGTCAACCTAGCGCCTCCACCGTTTTCTTTAAAAACAGCGGGACAGACATATATTTCAACACAGCAAGAGATGCTGAAAAGGTGAAGAACATTCTGGTAAATCCCCGCGTAGCAATAGCCATAGAGGAACGCGTACCCATTCCTAACGAGGATAAGGGTATCAAAGGCATTCAGTACATTGGAAAGGCTGAGATATTAGCTGACAAGAATATTACTGAAGTGCCAAAGGCTGTGATGGCAAGACACAATGCCTTCAATAGTGTGAAAGCTGGAAACTCAGTAATCGTTAAAGTGACTCCACTGAAGATATACCTAATTGACTACTCCCGGGGATTTCGGCATCGGGAACTTCTCGAGTTTTAATCGAGACTAGAAGGCCCGACGATGCAGGGTATGGTAAGGAATAAAAGTTTTAAGGAGCGAAATGGACACCAAGGTCTTACACCAGATAAGCTATGGAATGTACATCGTTGGCTCCAGAAAGGGAGATAGAATAAACGGTCAGACCTGTAACACCGTGATCCAGGTCTCCTCGGAGCCGCCGATTATATCGGCGTGCATCAATAAAGGAAACCTCACCCATGAGTTCATCGAGGGTAGCGGGGTCTTCACCGCTTCAATTTTGTCTCAGGACACACCGCTGAGCCTGATCGGACGCTTTGGCTTCAAATCAGGCAGAGAGGTGGACAAGTTTGAGGGCATAGATTATAAGCTGGGCGAGACCAAAGCTCCCATCGTCCTCGATAACACCCTGGCCTACCTCGAAGCCAAGGTGATTAGCGAGGTGGATGTGGGAACGCACACTATTTTTATCGGTGAGCTTGTGGGCGCTGAAGCTATCCAGGAAGGTGAGCCGATGACGTATGCCTATTATCATCAGGTGAAGCGAGGCACTACACCTAAAACAGCTCCCTCCTATCACAAAGATTGAGGCAAGAAAGGAGATAGGTATGGCAGCAGTGAAATATGAGTGCACCGTTTGTGGCTACGTATATGATCCCGAACAAGGCGATGCCGAAGGCGGCATCGAGCCGGGGACGCCTTTCGAGGAGCTGCCCGATGATTGGCAGTGTCCAGTCTGCGGGGCCAGTAAGGATGAGTTTCAAAAGCTATAGGAGTGATTGAATTCCAGGAAGGGAGGTGAACAAATATGGCGGAGCAGTTATGTCCAGTATGCGGCTGTCACATCGCCGGTTCTGGCTATGAGAGTGAGGGCGTGGTCTATTGCTGCGAGCCCTGCGCCAGCAGCAGCCCGTGCGAGTGCGATTGCTGCCATGTTGCCGAAGAACACGAAGAAAAGAAATAGACACGTCATCCTTTATGTGGAATGTTGTCTAGTCGAGATTGCAGCATCAAGTCTAGACCAGCAGAAAGGTTAAGGTTACTGGATATCGCCAAGGGATAACGATATTCTGGACTCACTACACTATATAGAGATAACACGGTGAGCCTGTATCAAACATTGGCGCTTCAACCGGAAATGTAGACCTAAAAGGAGGTGGATAGCGCCTTGTGGAAATGTACCAATTGTCACCATGTAGAACTTACCACCGATAAACCTGAGCGTTGCCCACTCTGCGGTGTGGAGGCAGAAAAGCTGGTCCCCCATGAGATCCCGGGGATAAAAGGGATAAAGACCCTTAAAAACCTCAAGGACGGCTTCGTTGCCGAGTCACAAGCCCACCAGAGGAACCTCGCCTTCGCCATGAAGGCCGAGGAGGACGGCTACCGCCAAGTGGCAAGACTGTTCCGTGCTATCGCTGAGGCCGAGGGAGTTCACGCCTTCCATCACCTCCGCCTCCTCGGTGGTGTGTCCGATACTCAGGAGAACCTGGAAAGCGCATTCGAAAGGGAGAACCTCGCCAGCAGCACCTATCCTCAGTTCATCGTGGAGGCTAATAAGGAAGATAATGCACACGTGGCAAGGATCTTCAGTTACTCTCGCGACGTTGAGCGGGGACACGCCAAGCTCTACGAAAAGGCGCTGGAGCACATGCTGGCCGATGTGGATACCGAATACTATGTATGCGGTGTCTGCGGCTATGTATCAGATGGTGTCCTCCCTGACCGATGCCCCATTTGCGGTGCCCCCGCAGAGCGGTTCAGGAAGGTTGTCTAACTAGCCAGGTTCTGAGTGAAGGAGTCAGGGATATTGTAGTGGCAGGTATCACCCAGCAAAAGGGCATAGGTTTCGAACTCACCTGTTAGGGAGCGAAGCTACAAAAACAATAAGTGGAGGTAATTATATGCTGAGTAAAAAAATGGAAGCAGCGCTGAATGAGCAGCTTAATAAAGAGATGTATTCGGCATACCTCTATATGTCTATGTCTGCCTACAGGACACATATCGGGCTTAAGGGGTTTGCCAACTGGTTTATGGTGCAGTATCAGGAAGAGATGCTGCATGCCATGAAATTCTATGACTACATCAATGACCAGGGCGGGCAGGTTATGCTCATGGCCATCGATGCGCCGCCGACAGAGTTCGAGTCGCCCCTCGACATGTTCGAGAAAACGCTGAAGCACGAGCAGTTCGTCACCAGGCGCATTAATGACCTCGTCGACCTGGCGATCAAGGAGAAGGATGACGCGACGAATATCTTTCTACAGTGGTACGTTACCGAACAGATCGAAGAGGAAGCCAACGACAACGATATCATCGCCAAGCTAAAGCTTGTGGGCAAAAAGGGCGATGCCTTGCTTATGTTGGATAAGGAGCTCGCAGCGCGGGTCTTTACACCACCTGCAACATCTCAGGAGGCTTAGATGATTTCACTGAAAGCTATATAGAGCATACAAACCATCATTCGCGAAATAAGGAGGATGTCATGAAAGACAGTAAGAAAGGTAAACGTCTTACAACGAATCAAGGGGTCCCAGTCAGCGACAACCAGAATTCACTGACCGTGGGTGAGCGTGGACCTGTTTTGCTGCAGGACGTGCATCTCATTGAGAAGCTGGCGCACTTTGACCGCGAGAGAATACCGGAGCGCGTAGTTCACGCCAAGGGCGCTGGGGCCCATGGCTACTTTAAGGTGTATAAGAGCATGGAGAAGTATACCTGTGCTAACTTCCTGCAGGATCCGGCAAAGCAAACGCCCCTCTTCGTCCGTTTCTCGACTGTGGTTGGTGCACGAGGGTCGGCAGATTCAGCCCGTGACCCCAGGGGTTTTGCCGTCAAGTTCTACACTGAAGAAGGTAACTACGATTTAGTAGGGAATAACCTTCCGGTGTTTTTTATCAGGGACGCCATCAAGTTTCCCGATATGGTCCATGCCTTCAAGCCTGCTCCTGATACAAACATCCCCACCAGTTCCAGCGCAAACAGTCGATTTTGGGACTTTATCTCTTTGACCCCCGAATCGACCCACATGATCACCTGGCTTTTCTCAGACCGTGGCACAGTTAAGAGCTACCGGACTATGGAAGGATTTGGTGTCAATACATATAAGTGGGTGAATTCGAAAGGCAAGGATGTCTACTTAAAGTACCACTGGAAGCCAGAGGCGGGGGTTCATTCCATCGACCGCCATGAATCGACTCGCTTAGCCGGGGAAGATCCTGATATAGCCACTCGCGACCTTTATGACACTATAGCCTCCGGGAAAACTGTGGAGTACGAGCTGAAGGTTCAGATCATGGATGTAGCTGACGAGTTGAAACATAACTTCGACCCGCTGGATGCTACTAAGACGTGGCCCGAGGATAAGTTTCCGCTGATGCCGGTGGGCAAGATGGTGCTCAATCGTAATCCTGAAAACTACTTTGCCGAAGTGGAGCAGGCTGCTTTCTGTCCGGCCTCTATTGTGCCAGGAATCGAGCTCTCCGCTGACAAACTTTTACAAGGCAGGGTCTTCTCCTACGCAGATACTCAGCGGCATCGGCTAGGACCTAATTACCTCCAACTACCCACCAATCGCCCTAGGGTGCCGGTCAACAACAACCAGCGCGACGCAGCCATGCAGTATGCGCCCTATGGTGGTGGAACGGTTAACTACGAGCCTAACACCCTCGCGGGCGGTATGCCGAGTGAGGCTCCTGCCTACCCGACTAGCCAGTATAGTATCGAAGGGAATGTAACGCGCCGAAAGATCAGCCTGACTAATGACTTCGAGCAGGCAGGCGAACGCTACCGTTCACTCAGCAAAGTGGATCAAGACCACCTGGTTGATAATATCGTTGATCCTCTGAGTAAGGCGGATAAGCCGATTCAACAACGCATGGTTGAGAACCTTGTCAAGGCTGACCCTGAGTTTGGAAAGCGTGTGGCCGAGGGACTGAAACTCTAGCTGGTGATCAGAAACGGAACTGCCACTGCGCCTAATTGGTACTTGGCGGCCTTATTAATTGCATCAGGAGGCAATACGTGAGCAAAGTACAGCTAGCGGATGGCGTCTACTGGGTGGGGGCCATCGACTGGAATGTGAGGAATTTCCACGGCTACTACACGCATCTGGGGGCCACCTACAATGCCTATCTCATTATCGATGAGAAGATCGCCCTCATCGATACGGTGAAGGCGCCCTTCTATGAGGAGATTGCAGCCAGGGTCAAGGAGATAGTTGCCCCAGAGGACATCGATTACGTGTTGTCCAATCATGTGGAGATGGACCATTCGGGCTCGCTGCCCATAGTGATGAAGGAAGTAAAAAAGGCGAAGCTGATCACCATGGAGAAGTTCGGGGAGTGAGCAGTCTCGTGTAACAGGCATAGGTGTGATAAGCTGGCAGACCGGCACCTATCCTGCCTATTTCTGGATATCTCGTCTGGTATGAAATGACGATGAGTAAATACAAGAAGAAAGTGCTAATCCTGGGCGCAGGCTCGGCGGGGGTCGGTGCTGCACGGGAGTTGAAAAAAGCCTCCGCTGGTGCCCCGGAGCTGGAAGTAACACTGGTTGACCAGCAGAATTATCACTTCGTTCTGCCCCTAATATATCAAGTAGTCACCGGAAGTGTTGCGCCCGGTCATATCTCTTTCCCTGTGCGTACTCTGCTGAGACAGGGAGGTACTGCCGGGCGAGTTAAGTTCAGGCAAAGCCGGGTACAGGGCATAGACGTAGAGAGGAAGATAGTTACCACCGATGATGGAGAGCTGGAGTGGGACTATCTGGTGGTGGCCCTGGGCAGCACCACCAATTTCTTCGGCATGGACGAGGTCGAAAAGAATGCGCTAACCTTCAGATCTCTGAGGGATGGTATCAACATCCACAATCACATTCTGGATAACTATGAGGCGGCGCTGTTGGAAGGAGATGAGCAACCCCGACGTGAGCTGCTCACTTTTGTGGTGGTGGGAGGTGGGCCCACCGGGGTGGAACTGGCGGTGTCTATTCAGGAATTCGCGAGCAAGGTGCTGATACGGGACTACCCCTCCCTGACGCCCTATGTTCGGGTGATCCTAGTCGAGTCCCAAGACACCGTCTTATCTGGCCTGAATGCGAAGGTTGGGGAGTTGGCTATCACCCGGTTGCGCTCTCAAGGGGTTGAGGTGTTGCTGAGAACTCGCATCAGTAAGGCCTGGGTGGACGGTGTCGAGACTGCTGATGGCCAGGTCATACCAACCCGCACTGTTATCTGGGTAGCAGGGGTGAAGCCGGCGGCTGTTGTTGAGTCGCTGCCTCTCGATAAAGCCAGGGATGGCCGGATCCTGGTGAATCAGAACCTGGAAGTCCCGGAGTCACCCGGGCTCTATGTCGTTGGGGATTGCGCCTATCTAGCGCAAGAGAATGGCTCGGGACCTTATCCCGCAACCCACCAGGTAGCTATGAGACAAGGCCCGGCCTGTGCCAGAAACATCCTCCACGCCATGAGGGGGGAGCGTCAACGACCCTTCCGTTACAAGTTTAAAGGACAGATAATATATATTAGTAGAAATGTGGCGGTGGCTCAGATATTGGGTCGTGCTTTCGATGGCTTCGCTGCTGGAATGCTGCGGCGAATCTTATATCTAGAGCAGATGCTCTCATATCTGGGGCCGCTAACGGGATTTCAGAGTAAGCTAAGCACAGCTCTTGACTGGTTTTTTGCCTACTTCTACCATCGCGATACATCCCGCCTATAGCGAGTGGGTGTAGATCATGTGAAACTGGAAGGCTGGCAACAGTTAGATAGGGGGCTACAGTTCTCCATTGTTTTGTAAGAGATGAGATCAAACGCAACCGGTGTGGTCGGGTTACCTCTTTGAATATCACAAGGCAGGCGCAACATTGCAAAGAGGCAACGGGTTCTGTATTCATGAAGCAATCCTTCTTACTACGTTGGCCTGAGCCGCAGGGAGGCCGTCTCAGCTGCATGTGGCGGTCGAAATGATCATCGTTGGGTGTTAAAGAGGATGAATATGGCCACAGGGTTTCTATCCGCTGAATCGTTGCAGAAGGTGAGGGCCCAAGCTAGGCTGTGGTTTATAGAAACCCGGCCCAAGTTCCTGGTCGGATCAGTGGCGGTGGCTCTCATGGGCACGACCATAGCATGGTGGGATGGTTTCTTCAGCCTTCCCCACGCCTTTCTTGCCTTCATCGGGCTCTTACTATGGCATATCAGCGTGCAAGTTCTAAATGACTACTACGATTATAGGAGCGGGGTAGATCTCAAAACTAAGAGGACGCCTTTCAGTGGCGGCAGCGGCATCCTGCCTGCCAGGCTCCTCGAGGCTGAATCCGTCTTCAAATTTGGTCTGCTGAGCTTTACTCTAGCAGTTCCCATATGGATCTACTTAATTATAGACAAGGGCTTACTGTTGCTTCCTCTCCTTGCGGTGGGGGCCGTTTGCGTTCTGCTCTATACTCCCCATTTAGCTAGGTGGAGGATGGGAGAGGTCTCTTGTGGCCTCTGTATAGGGACATTGCCCATATTAATGTTCTACTTCGTTCAAACAGGAGTCTATACCGCAGATGTGGTGGTGGCGGCCATACCCTCTGGGATTTTGTTCTTCAACGTTCACCTTTTAAATGCGTTCCCAGATGTCGAGGCGGACAAGTTGGGGAGGAAAAAGACCCTGCCCATCATCCTGGGCAGAGTAAAAGCGGCTTGGTTATATATGGCTGGCACTGTAGCAGTCTACGCGTGGGTGGTGGCCTGGGTGGCAGTGGGGATCATGCCGCTGGCAGCGCTGTTCTGCCTTGTGACCATGCCGCTCGCTATCTGGGCAATAAGGGGTGCTCTAAGCTATCGGGACGAGGTCAGTTTTACACCGGCGCTGTGGGCCAACGCGCTTGTCTTATTGGTTACCCTTGTCCTATTAGCATTCGGCTATATAGTAGACCGCCTCTGATGTCCGGGGCAGCCATGCTCATATTAGCCACATTCGCAGCTGTCCGCATATGGAGCTGGGGGGGGATAGAGAGGGAATGACTGAATCAGTAGAGAATCCTACCAGGTTTGTCAGGTATGCCACGCTTTTCTATACTTTCAGCGTATACTACTTATTAGGAACGTCCAAACTCCGGTGCTGGTAAAGTAAGAATGATTTTGAAAAGGAAGGTTTAAAATGGCTGTAAGAGAAATAAAACATGATATTTACTCAGTGGGTGCGATAGACTGGGCTAGAAGGCTATTTGACGCACTTATACCACTTCCCGATGGCACAAGCTATAACTCATATCTAATTAAGGGCAGCAAAAAGACTGCCCTTATTGATACGGTAGATCCCACTATGGAGGGCGTGCTGATAAACCACCTCAACCAGCTTGGGGTGGAGAACATAAATTACGTTGTTGCCCATCATGCAGAGCAGGACCATTCCGGTGCTCTCCCTAAAGTCCTAGAGAAATACCCTCAGGCAGAGGTCATTGCTACGCCCAAATGCAAAGGGATGCTCATTGACCTGCTCAAGATTCCAGAGAAGAGGTTTATAACAGTCGAGGATAAAGAGACCATTTCGCTAGGTGATAGAACGCTGGAGTTTATCCATGCTCCTTGGGTACATTGGCCAGAGACAATGCTTACCTATTTGAGAGAAGATAAAATATTTTTCACCTGTGATTTTCTGGGTTCTCATCTAGCCACAACAGACCTTTATTTAACTGACGAAGGGCAGGTCTATGAAGCAGCCAAGAGATACTTTGCGGAAATCATGATGCCCTTCCGAACGAATATCCAGAAGAACCTGGAAAAAATAAAGGACTATGCAATTGACATCATCGCTCCTAGCCACGGGCCTATCCATGATAGACCGGAGTTCATCTTGAAAGCATATCATAGCTGGGTCTTCGATGAACCTAAAAACATCGTTGTCTTGCCTTACATCTCAATGCATGGCAGCACCCATGAAATGGTAGGCTATCTTGTTGAAGCTTTAACCCAAAGAGGCGTGACGGTGAAGCAATTCGATCTGACGGCAACAGATATCGGTAAACTCGCAATAGCTTTGGTGGATGCGGCGACTGTTATTATCGGTACCCCCACCGTGCTAGCTGGTCCGCATCCAAACGTTGTATATGCTACCTTCCTGGCAAACGCCTTGAGGCCGAAGCTGAGCTTCGTCTCTGTTATTGGCTCTTACGGCTGGGGGGGCAAGGCGGTTGAGCAACT
Source organism: Dehalococcoidia bacterium (assembly GCA_035528575.1). Lineage (NCBI taxonomy): Bacteria > Bacillati > Chloroflexota > Dehalococcoidia > Dehalococcoidia bacterium. The sequence continues at coordinate 67,044 of DATKYK010000024.1, forward strand.
CGCCGCGATGCTCACTAACCTGAAGGTAGAGATACTGGAGCCGGTGCTATGTAAAGGTTTCCCCACAAAAGACGATTTCAAGGCACTGGATAGTCTCGCAACTACTATTGCTGAAAAACACAAAGAGCACAACTTCACTTGATAGCATTCTACGAAATTATGTTAAAAATTAAATTTCGAGATATTCTAAAAAGTCGAGAAACTGAGGGTAAGGAGAAACATGCCCCCATCATTTAGATTGATGGACTCAGGACTCGCATTAAAGTTCGTGCCCGATAAAGACGAAATAGAGAAATGTATTGACTTCGGCAAGATAATAGCGAAAAGTATCCATGAGACATAGTGCTTTATGTCGAGAAAAAACTTGTGTCTGCGAGAAATATGGATATGAGACACGACTAAGAATGAAAAGGGAGGTGGGACATGGTGCCTGATGACGAGAAAAAGACTTATATCTGCGAGAAATGTGGATGTGAAGCCGAGCTAAGGGTAAAAGAAGAGAAGGTCACGGATTCAAGCAAGGAAAGCCCGAAGCAGGCAACCCTGGTCTGCAAAGTTTGCCGAAGTGAAGCCGATACCATCTTCGAAGAGATTTAGCGTTAAAAGAGGTTCTTGAGATGTCGATACTACGATAGATCAACCTTATGAGGGATCTTAATATGAGTGATGAACTAACCGAGTTACTAGAGACAGCAGTTTACAAAGAGGTTGCTGCCGAGGCGTTCTACTCAGCTGGGCAGAACAATACCGACGATCCCGGGGCCAAGGCATTGATGAAAGAGCTGGCAGAAGAGGAGCGTCGCCACGCGCATACGCTGAAAGATCTAAAAGAGAGGGACTGGAAAAAGGGACAGTGGCGCAGGGAGAAGATACACAATCTGATGATAAGTGAGTACCTGACAGGCAGTGACAAGCTGGAAGGGGCCGGCTTGCAGGGCACGCTCGTTACTGCCATGAAGCGGGAGCAGCATGCTGTGGAGTTCTACTCCCGGATGATGAGCGCCCTCCGTGATGAGGAGGTCAAACACCTTTGCGAGAGGTTAGTCCACGACGAGCTGAAGCATAAATACAGGTTGGAGGTATTGTACGACACCCTCTTCTATCAGGAAGACTGATCCTGAATGCCTTCTATCCGAAATCCCTAACCAAAATAAGAATCCCTCCAGTGGATACGAGCGAGATTAGAGACGAAAAAAGGTGATGCAGGAGGTGGGCATTAACATCACTGGCCGATCGCCACTAGCCCTTACTCCGATGATGAGAGAGGGTGATGGAATTAACAGAAATCTAGCCCACAGATGGAGGCTACGATGTCCAAGGAAGTCGCTACACTCGCCGGTGGCTGTTTCTGGTGTCTTGAGGCTATTTTTGATAAATTGAATGGTGTGGAGCAGGTGACATCAGGCTATTCGGGTGGTACTGTGGTAAACCCATCTTATAGTGAAGTGTGTAGGGGAACAACAGGGCATGCCGAGGCGGTTCAGATCACCTTTGATCCCAAGGTAACTTCCTTTAGAGAATTGCTGGAGGTTTTCTTTTCCATACATGACCCAACGACATTGAATAAACAGGGGTCGGATATAGGAACCCAGTATCGCTCTGCGATTTTCTATCATAATGATAGACAGAAGGTAATTACTGAGCAGGTAATCGAAGAATTGAACGCGGCAAGTGTTTGGGATGCTCCGATTGTTACAGAGGTCACGCCATTTAGGTCTTTCTATCCTGCAGAGGATTACCACCAAGAATACTTCATGCAAAACGCTGAACAACCTTACTGCCTTGCCGTGATTGCGCCCAAGGTAGAGAAGTTTCGCAGACTTCATCATAACAAGCTGAAATATTTGTAGAGCTAGCGCCATTAAAATGCGGGTGGCTATTATCTGCAACTTAGGCTATCGCGCAGCGACAAGAGCAAGGGTAACAAGGTTGCAGGACAATATGAGGTAATGAAAACCTATGAAGTGGGAATGTTTTTGGTAACAAGATCAAGGTTTATAGATTAGATTTGCAGTGAGGAATCAGTATTATGGCAAAAGACCCGATATGCGGGATGGAGGTAGATGAGAAAACCGGGCTTCGGCTACAGTACGAGGGCGAGACTTACTACTTCTGTAGCCCGGGCTGCCGAGATAAATTTCTCTCCCAAAAGGGCTTGCTAGAGCCTATATCTAACGAGCCAAAGCCTTCCGAGGAGCAAGAAGCGCTCAAACATCATTTAGAGAGAGCCACCCTATATATAAAGGGCATGCACTGTGCCGCCTGCGCAGTTACCATAGAGTATTCTCTGAAAAAAGTAACCGGGGTCTCCAAAACTGCGGTGAACTTTGCCACTGAGAGGGCGTACGTGGAATACGACCCAGCGAAAGCGACTACTCAGGAATTGGAGCAGGCGGTCGAAAAGGCAGGCTACAGCGTGATCAAGGAAGAAGCCGAGACGCTCAATCTCAAGGTGATCGGCATGGATAATGCTCACTGCGTGGGCACCGTCGAGGCAGCGCTCAAGGGGATCAAGGGTATACTCTCCAGCCAGCTTTTCACCAATGAAAGGGCAATAATAGCCTTCGACCCGGCATTGACTACCCCAGAAGCTATTAAAAAAGCAATAAAGGACGCTGGCTATACCCCTGTGGCAGAGACTACCGTTGACCGCGAGAAAGAGGCGCGGCAGCGTGATATAAAGACCCTTAAAATAAAGCTCCTGGTGGCGGCAATTTTCGCTCTCCCCCTACTTTACTTTGCTATGGGCCACCATGTGGGGCTGCCCCTTCCCTCCCTTACCGATGGGAGTATGGCCCTGATCCAATTGCTGCTCGCAACCCCTATTGTGGCCGCCGGTTACCAGTTTTACACTGTGGGGCTCAGGACGGTGGTGAAGAACCGCAGTGCCAGTATGGATACTCTCATCGCCCTGGGCACCGGCACCGCCTATCTTTGGAGCCTAGCCTCGTCCATTTTGATATGGAGCGGTAATCCCAATTATGGAAGAGATGACCTTTACTATGAAATAGCGGGGATGCTTATCGCGTTTATCCTGCTCGGCAGGCTACTCGAGGCCCTTGCCAAGGGGAGAACCTCGGCTTCTATCCGCAAGCTTCTCGAACTACAGCCCAAAACAGCACTGGTGGTTAGAGATGAGCGGGAGCAAGAGATCCCAGTGGAGGAAGTCATCATGGGGGATGCGGTAATCGTAAAGCCAGGGGGTAGCGTCCCAGTAGACGGGGTAATTCTGGATGGAAGCTCTTCAGTTGACCAATCGCTCTTAACCGGTGAGAGCATCCCGGTAGAGAAGAACATCGGTGACGAGGTTATCGGCGGCACGATGAATAAGGGCGGATGGATCAAGTTCAAAGCCACCAAAGTGGGCAAAAACACCGCGCTGGCCCAGATCGTGAGGCTAGTAGAGGAGGCCCAGGGAAGTAAAGCCCCGGTACAGCGGCTGGCCGATAGGGTATCGGCCTATTTTGTCCCCGCTGTTTTGACTATTGGCGTGGTTACCTTTCTCGCCTGGTATCTATCGGGGTCCGGGCTGGTCTTTGGCCTCACCGCCTTTATCGCGGTACTTATTATTGCCTGCCCCTGTGCCCTTGGCCTGGCTACGCCTACAGCGGTAATAGTAGGAACTGGTCTTGGGGCAGAGAATGGCATCCTCATCAGGGACGCAGAGACTCTGGAGTGGGCCTGCCAGGTAGATACCATCGTATTCGATAAGACAGGAACACTGACCAGAGGCAAGCCCGAGGTCACGGATATAATCCCGCTCTCCAATCCTCAATCCACCGATGACGTCCTGAAGCTGGCTGCCGCGGCTGAGAAGCGCTCGGAGCACCATCTCAGCGAGGCCATCGTTAGCAAGGCTGAGGAAAGGGAAATAGCTATTCCAGAGGTAGAGAGCTTCCTCGCTATACCGGGCAAGGGTGTGGAGGCAAGATATAACGGTACATCCATTCTTGTGGCAAACAGGAAGCTACTCGCTGACAAAGGCATAGATACGTCGGCTGCGGAGGAAAGGATAAGACAACTGGAGGAAGAAGGAAAAACAGTGGTGCTGGTAGCAACGGAGGGCAGGGTTATTGGGATAATTGCAGTTGCGGATACAGCAAAGGATTTTGCCGCCGAGACAGTTGCTGGGCTCAAGCGCCGAGGGAAGCAGGTGATCATGATCACCGGAGATAATCGGGGGAGTGCGGAAAGTATCGCCCACAACCTGGGTATCGATCGGGTGCTGGCAGAGGTTTTGCCCCAGGATAAAGCCGCTGAGATAAAGAGGCTCCAGGAGCAGGGACATTCAGTAGCTATGGTTGGCGATGGTGTTAACGACGCACCGGCTTTGGTTCAGGCTGATGTCGGTATCGCTATCGGATCGGGTACCGATATAGCTATCGAGTCGGGAGGCATAGTTCTAGTGAGAGATGACCTTCGAGACGTAGTTCGAACCCTGGACCTGAGCTGTTATACTATGCGTAAGATCAAGCAGAACCTCCTTTGGGCTTTTATCTACAATACCACAGGTATCCCGATCGCCGCCGGGATACTATATCCCTTCACCGGATTTTTACTCAATCCAATAATCGCCGGAGCAGCAATGGCCTTCAGTTCAGTAAGTGTGGTCACTAATTCCCTGAGTATGAGAAGATACCGTCTGCAAGAAAGTTTTAAGGAGGATAAAGGCGATGAACGAACAGGAAGCACTAAGCCTGGCTATTAAAAGAGAAAGGGAGGCCCACCGCTACTATAGCGATGCTGCTGCCAAGACTGCCAATGAGAGCGGTAGGAAGATGTTATCATGGCTGGCATCGGAGGAGAGGGGACATATAAACATACTGGAGAAGCAATGGGAAAAGGTTAAGGAAGATGGAACGTGGCTTTCGGAAGAAGGTTATTGCGAATATGGTGATATATCTCATCCTATCGAATGCACGGAATTTCCTTCAGCCTCAGAGGTCAAGTTTAAGCTTACTGAGGATGCCCCGGAACTGGATATTCTAAAGCAAGCCATAGCTGCAGAGAGACAGGCGACTTCATTTTACACCGGTCTTGCTAAAAATACCCCAGATCCAAGTGGCAAGGCCATGTTTGAGAAGCTCTCCAAGGTTGAGCAAGGGCACCTGGATCTGCTGGAAGAGGAATATGAGTGGCTGAGGAGATCGAAAGAATATTTCACGGTACACCGCTTTACCTTGCCCTCCTCCGCGTGATTTCTCGGTGAGAGGAGCCCAAAGTGAATATATGGACTACTGCCAAGGGAAGCCATCATCCCTTAGCCAGGCTTGAGGGCAAACCGCTTGGCGGGGCCACTATGGAAATAGAGCTTGGGCCCAAGAATCGCGTGGGTGCGCACTATTTTCGAATAAACTTGCGGGATCAGTTCGGTAACACAAGTCAGCCTCTATTACTAGCGCTGCACCACTCCGGTCCCTATCCCAGCTATAACTGGGTTGAGGTGATAAAGCTGGTAAAAAATATTATTCACACGGAACGAGAGGTTATACTCTCGGATGCTGAAATAGAACGCCTTTTTCATTATCTCTCTGACCTTATCCCGCCCGGCGGACACATAATGGTAGAATACGAGAGTGAGGAGCAGGCGGAGACCAGGCTCGCCATCGGGTGCGGCATTCCCCCGGTAGCCACACCTTTGGGCAGTATGCTATTTCGGGTGGGCTGTGGCGTGGCCTTCAAAGACTGGCATTTTGCCGAGGGAGGCAGCGAAGGCCCGCGAAAGTTACAGGGATATAAAGCGCTTCATGAAGATCATCGCCGTGCCCGGGCTGCTGAGATGGCAGCGGAACTTCGCTCCTTTCTCCTCAGGGAAATGCCACCTAGCTGTTGCCAACTTTGGGAAGCAGCCCAGGAGCGGGCATTGCAGATACTAAATATCCTATCCACTGATGATCCTTCCTTGGCCATAGCGGGAGGGAAAACGTGAGGAGGAGAGACGCCAAGATCGCCTATTTTAGTTGCCGTAGGCCCATAGGAAGCTGAAAGGAGGAAATCACCCCGTGACTACCGCATCACCCAAGTTGATCGAGTATGACAATATCCGATGGAATGCCTTCTGGTGCAAGCGTTGTCACATCTGTGTGGAGGCCTGTCCCAGGCAGGCACTGGAGCTAAAGGACGATGCCATCATGGAGATAGAAGGCCGTTGTGACCGAACCGGCCTTTGCCAGAGACTCTGTCCCGACCTAGCCATCGAGGTAATCAAGCCCAGGTCCCAGGAGGGACAATGATGAAGCACCTGGTTCAGGGCAATGAAGCATTCTTCCTCGGCACCCTAAAGGCAGGCGCAAGCTTCTTCGCTGGCTACCCCATTAGCCCATCAACAGAGGTCCTGGTCATGGCCGCGGAACAGTCTGTCAAGGATCCAAACTTTAGGTTCATCCAGAGCGAGGACGAACTGGCTGCCGCCAATGCCATTATCGGCGCTTCGCTGGCCGGTGCCAAGTCTTTTACCGCAACTTCCGGTCCAGGCTTCACCCTGATGCAGGAGGCAATCGGCTACGCTCACGAGGTGGAGGTGCCGACGGTATTTCTAAATATTCAACGGGTGGGGCCAGCCACGGGGATGCCCACCATGCCAGCACAGCAGGATATTGTGCAGACAAATTATGGTAGCAGCGGTGACTACTATCCCCTGGCTTTCTATCCCAACTCAGTTGCCGAGTGCTATCGTTATGCCATCACTGCGTTTAACGCCGCAGAAGAATCGCTGTCGCCCGTTGTCCTGCTCAGCGACGCCTTTGTGGGACATCTGAACGAGGTGGTCGACCTCGATGTCATTAAGTTAGACGTTATCCCGCGTACCAGGCCACCTCTGGGGACCGGGAAGCGGTATTTTACCGGCCTGGCCCACGATGAGGAAGGTAACCCGCGAACTGCCGATGCCGGGGTGTATCGAGAATGGCTTACCAAAGTCAAGGCCCGACATGAAAAGGTGGCAGCCCACTATAGTGACTACGAGTTCAGCGGAAACCCGGCGAGCGATACGCTACTCATTTCGTACGGTATCGTGTCGCGGGTGGTTGCCCCGCTCGGTTCCACCTTCGCGCTATTTCGGCCGATACGCATGTTCCCTATGCTCGGCGATGAGCTTCGTAACCATGCTCAGGGCTACGAGAAGGTTGCGGTCATCGAAGCCAACGATGGCCAGTATGCCTGTCTGGTGGAGCGGGAGCTTAAGAGAAATGTGATCCACGTACCGCTACTCGGCGGGAGGATCAACCTGGAGCTGGCCAAGCAAGGCTTGCGGGAAAAGCTTGAACGGGAGGTGTCTTGATGTTCAAGGATCTTATTAAACTGGACACTTTGCCCACCAGTTGGTGTCCTGGCTGTGGGCTGGGGCAAATAATGATCCAGTTGGCGATGGTGATGGATGAACTGGGACTTAATTATACTAACAGCACGGTTATATCCGGAGTGGGCTGCACCGGCAGGCTTGCCGGCTACATGAATGTCGATGGAGTATATACCTTACATGGCCGCACGCTGCCCGTTGCTGAGGCTGTGAAGCTGGTGAACCCGGATCTCAAGGTGATAGTGGTCTCCGGAGACGGCGATCTGGCCAGCATCGGCGGCAACCACCTGCTGCATGCTACCCGGCGTAACCCGGACCTGACCTTGCTCTGTAATAATAATAATGTCTACGCCCTCACCGGAGGTCAGGCGGGGCCGACAACTCCCCGCGACACCAAAACGGTGAGTTCACCTGCCGGCGCTGCCTATGATCCGGTAAATCTACAGAACCTGATGAAAGCCGGTTCTAGGTACTTCTACGCCAAGACAACTGTATACCATCAACTCCACCTCCGCAACTGCATGAAGGAGGCGATTGCCTGGCCAGGCTTTGCCTTTATAGATATCGCCTGCCACTGCATTGAGAACAACGGGCGCCGGCTGGGGTTCAACTCATCGTATGAAATGCTGCAGCACTTCCGCAGAACATATAAAAGGGCACCTGACGGTACCGAGACCCTGAGTCCCGAGGAAATCGGGATCGTCCGCCGCGGGTAGAAAGGAGTCCGCAATGGTAAAGGTCTTCATCTCAGGAGAGGGGGGTCAGGGAGTGCGGGTGATATCTCATAGCCTGGCAACACTGCTGGCCAACCTCGGTTACGAGGTAAGCCTGCTCTATGATTACGACTCAGCAGTAAGAGGCGCTATGAGCGTAGCCTACCTCACCTTCGATAAAGAGCCCATCGCCAACCCGGTGATTCAAGATGCCGATATCCTGCTTAAACTCTCCAACAAGGCAGAGGGACTTCACGCAGTAAAGACGGTGTGCCAGACGGGACTCTGCACCGATGAGGAAATCCCCTTCAGCAGGCTGGGAATAGAGCAATTCGGCAGAGAGATCTTCGGCAACATGATTGCACTGGGACGCTTAATGGCCCTGGTAGATGTTAAAATATCTGAAGAGGAGTTGGCCAACGTGCTCCCCCTTAAATACAGGGAGGAAAACCTGAGTGCGGTCCAATTTGGCTATCATCTAAAGGAGGAGGACCTGGAACGGGGGCTCAACTCCAGGAAGAAACGCGAGTTTGATTTCTCCAGTAAGCAGCCTGGTGAAATAGGACTAGAAGCTGAAAGTCAGGCCTGACCAGACAGCATCGACCACGTTCTTAATATCAATTAGATTCGAGCACGCTTGTTCGTGAAAATATTTGCCTTGGTGACCCAATATCCGAATAATTAAGGAGGAAGTACATGATTGATGATCGCGGATCAGACAGCGCCAGCTCTCTACCTACAGGTGCGCGTATGTGGCCATCAAAGCGCTATGCAGAAATCCACCAGCGCTCACTAGAGGACCCTGAGGGATTCTGGGCCGAGGAGGCGCGAAAGCTGGACTGGTACAAGACATGGGATCGCGTCCTTGACTGGGAGCCACCGTACGGGCGCTGGTTTGTCGGAGGTATGCTCAACGCCAGCTATCAGTGCGTTGACCGCCATGTACAGACATGGCGCAGGAGCAAGGTGGCGATATACTGGGAAGGGGAGAAGGGAGAGACCAGGGTGCTGAGCTATTCCACCCTCTTTCGGGAAGTCAACCGTTGCGCCTCGATGCTGAAGAATCTCGGCGTCAAGAAGGGGGATGCGGTCGCCCTCTATCTCTCCATGGTACCCGAACTCCCTATATTCATGCTCGCCTGCGCCCGCATAGGTGCTGTGCATACGGTGATCTTCTCGGGATTCAGCTCCCAATCCATAGCGGACAGGGTCAACGACATAGGGGCAAAAGTGATCATCACCTCCGATGGCGCCTACCGCCGCGGCAAGCTCCTTGGGCTCAAGGAGATAGTCGATGAGGCGGCTAAATTGTCGCCTGTCATTGAGAAGATAGTCGTGGTTAAAAGAACAGGGGAGACGGTTCCTATGCAGAGAGGAAGGGACTTCTACCTTTCAGACCTGCTGGACGAGGCCGATAGGATGGTTAAGCCCGAGCCGATGGAGTCTACTCATCCGCTATATATACTCTACACCTCAGGGACAACGGGAAAGCCCAAAGGTGTAATACATGGCACGGGAGGCTACCTTGTCTACAACCACTCGGCATATAAGTGGGTTTTCGATATAAAGGAGGAGTCGGTCTACTGGTGCACCGCCGATGTGGGATGGGTAACCGGCCACAGCTCCATCGTGTATGCTCCCCTTTCCCATGGCGCAGCCATTGTCCTGTACGACGGGGCTCCTGACTTCCCCACTGTGGACAGGTGGTGGGATATCGTGGAAAAGTACGGCGTCAGCATTTTCTACACGTCACCAACGGCAATACGCATGTTTATGCGCCATGGCGAGGAGATGCTGCAGAAACACGACTTCTCCAGCCTTGAGCTTCTGGGTAGTGTCGGCGAGCCGATAAACCCGGAGGCGTGGTACTGGTATTACAACAACATAGGTCAAGAGAGATGTCCCATCGTTGATACCTGGTGGCAAACGGAGACCGGGGGCACAATGCTATCACCTACACCGGGGATTGAGTCAATGCCCCTTAAGCCGGGCTCTGCAGCTTTCCCATTACCAGGAATCGATGCAGCCGTTGTTGATCCCGAGGGAAACGAGCTTCCACCAAATCAGACGGGACTGCTAATAATAAGGAAGCCCTGGCCCGGCATGCTTCTCGATATATATGGCGACCCGCAGCGTTATAAGGATACCTACTGGTCACGCTTTCCCGGGTCATACTATACCGGCGACTTCGCTATGCGGGACGAGGATGGCTATTTCTGGCTCCTGGGTAGAGCCGATGAGGTGCTCAAGGTGGCGGGACATCGTATCGGCACAGCGGAATTGGAAGATGCCGCCATATCACATCCCGCTGTGGCTGAGGCTGCCGTAGCCAGCAAACCGGATGAGATAAAAGGGGATGCTATTGTCCTCTTTATTACCCTCAAAGCTGACGTTTCGCCCTCACCTGATCTGAAGAAGGAGATCGGCAAGCACCTGCGTACTCTCGTCGGGCCTATCGCTACCCCTGAGGAGGTCTACTTCGTGGAGTCGCTTCCTAAGACGAGGAGCGGCAAAATCATGCGTCGCGTTCTCAAGGCAATAGCCATGGGTCAGAGCCCGGGCGACCTCACTACCCTCGAAGACGAGGCATCAGTAGAAGAGGTGATAAAGGCATACGAAACCATGAAGAAGGTATCTGAAACCGCTAAAGATGATTAAGTTACCGGCACCCCCTCCACGATGGATGAATCCCCCGACGTTAATGGGCAGGATGAGCACTATCCTCACCCCCCAATGGCTGGTATAATGATTCATCGGGTGCCACCGCGGCGACCACGGTGAAGAGATATGGCTGTTCCAGTAGAGTTTTTACAGTCCATCCCCCACTTTTCGGGGCTCAGCCCCGCTGAATTCGATTCGATCAAGGAATTAATCTTTGAGAAAACCTTGCAGCGAGGGGAGTTGGTCCTGATCGAGGGGGGGCCCGCTGAGGTATTATATTTTGTAGCCTCCGGCGCGGTGAAGGTGTTCAAGAGCTCAGCCGAGGGTAAAGAGCAGATCCTGCGCATCGTGCGCCCCGGAGAGTCCATCAATGATGTTTCCATCTTCGATGGTGGCCCAAACCTCACCAGTGCCCAGGCGATGGGGTCGGTGGTTCTTTATGGAATAAGAAGGGGTGAACTGGAGGTTATCCTCCGGGATCACCCGCAGGTAGCCCTTAATGTCAATAAGGTCCTGGCAGGAAAAGTACGCATCCTTGCGTCACTGGTCGAGGACCTGTCCTTCAGACCAGTTATTGGTAGGGTAGCCAAGATACTCCTGGAACACGCCAGAGATGGAGACGGCCCCCTGCCGCGGCTCACCCAGCAGGAGATGGCAGCCATGGCGGGCACCGTCCGCGAGGTAGTCGGCAGGTCGCTCAAAGCCCTGGAAGATGAAGGGGCGATCAGGTTGGAACGCCACCGCATCGTAATTACCGATCAAGAAGCCCTTAAAGACATGGTGGACGCATATTCTTGAGATAAAAGTCGCATTCCGCCAGTCAGCTCTGGTGATATGATGATCACGGAGGAAAACTGAGAGAGTGGTTGAAATGCCGGTGATCGACAGGGACAAGTGTGATGGGTGTGGTTTATGTGTTGGCGTATGCCAGTGCAAAGTCCTGGTATTGGTCGATAACGTTGTAAATATAATAGGGAAAGAAAAGTGCAGCTCCTGCAATCATTGGTGTTCTCAGTGCGAAGACGTCTGCCCCACCGGAGCCATACGCTGGCCCCTTGAAATAGTTATCGAGTAGCGCTGGCAACTCCCGCTATCCTCCTTTTCATACTCCCCCTTTGGGTTGCCCCGTGCCTATCCTATCATCTCATCGCTGCCTCTATGCGATAAAAGTCGCATACAGTCGTCATCCCCTGACCTAGAATAAATTTGGATATCAAACAGGGGATGCGTGATGGTAAAAAGACTGGAGACTGCGCCCCAAGAACCGGCTAGCAAAGGCAATTGTTGCCACTACTGGATAATCGAGCCTGCCGATGGCCCTACCAGCAAAGGCATGTGCCAGTTCTGCGGCGCAGAAAAGGAATTCGCTAATTGCGGGCCAGAACTATGGTCAGGGAGGGAACGTGATGCACTCACGCCTGCCCAATTCTCTGGCTCTGGCTCGCCAGCTGTCGCGACTGCGGAGAAGCAGGATGATTCTTAACGCTATATTAGCCGGGTGTATAACATGAATGACGATAATGTACGTGTAAAAAATTCAAGAAACAACCGTCGAATATTACACTGGGTCGTAGCAGGAGCCTTTTTTACACTATTAGCTACCGGCTTGATTATATACACACCCACTTTCTCAGCATTAGCCGCCGGTAGCTGGACCCGTCTTATCCACCGCATCGCTGCAGTCACCATTGTGAGCGCACCTATAATCTATACATTAGTGAACCGCGGTGCCGCGCTACAGTGGCTTAAAGAAGCCGCAGTCTGGAGCAGAAAGGCCTCTACGACACCATCTATTAATAGCTGGAAGAGGAAACACAAGTTATTAATATCGATTGGTTTTATCATCGTCGTAACGACTGGAACGTTACAGTGGTTTCTGAAAGAGATAGTACCATCCAGCGTATTCAATGTGTCCTTATTCATTCATGATATCGCTTTCTTCTCCGCTATCATACTGCTGCTTTATCACATTTACTTCGAGTTCTACTGGTTTCACTGGAAGAGGAAGTACTGCAGTCGGTGCAGCTTTGCCTACTGCGCTGATGCATGCCCCGTTGGAGCCATGATTAGCAAGCAAGATGGCACCATCGAACGTATCTCCCAAAGGTGCAATAATTGCAGGCTCTGCATGGAGAACTGTCAACGTAATTCCTACTACAAGATTCAACCGAAGAAAGTAACTCAACAGATGAAGACAGAACCCAAGCAGTAGCGGCTGGACATTTAAAGTTTATCCTTTATTTTACCCATCGCTTAGACCGCTTCAGAGCCCTCAGCCAGCCCCGGTAAAGAGCCTTCCGCCTTTCCCGTTCCATTGAAGGCGTGAAGAGCTGACCAGCGGTCCAGAGCGAGGCTACCTCGTCACGATCTCTCCAAAACCCCACCGCCAGACCAGCAAGATACGCTGCGCCCAGTGCTGTAGTCTCCACTGTCAGTGGACGCAATAGCTTCACACCAAGCATATCGGCCTGGAACTGGGCCAGGAAATCGTTTGCGGCTGCTCCACCATCCACGCGAATCTCGGTTGGTCTCAGCCTTGAGTCAGATGTCATTGCCTTTACCACGTCGCACACCTGGTAAGCTATAGACTCCAGTGCCGCTCTCACCAAGTGACACTTGCGAGTGCCTCTGGTCAAACCTATGATAGTTCCTCTGGCGTACATATCCCAGTGAGGTGCACCCAAGCCTACGAAGGCAGGGACGAAATAGACCCCACCTGTGTCCTCAACTTCATCTGCCAACCGCTCCGATTCCGCCGCATCGACGATCAGCCCCAGTTCATCCCTCAGCCACTTAATAACGGCTCCGGCAATAAAAATGCTGCCCTCTAGAGCATACTCCACATTGTCTTCTATTCCCCACGCTATGGTGGTTATCAAGCCGTGTTTGGAATGTGCTGGATCCTTTCCAGTGTTCATCAGCACGAAGGCACCGGTACCCAGGGTGACCTTGACCATACCAGGTTCAAAACAGGCCTGGCCGAAAAGCGCCGCTTGCTGGTCACCAGCTACGCCAGCCACCGGAATATCGCCGCGGGTATAGCCAAATACACCACTGGAAGGTTGAACCCTCGGCAGCATGGTTCGAGGGACCCCGAATAGTTGGAGTAGGTCATCGTCCCAATCAAGGGTATGGATGTTGAAGAGCATTGTCCGCGACGCGTTTGAAATATCGGTGGCGTGAACCGACCCGCCGCTAAGCTTCCATATTAGCCAGGTATCAACAGTTGCAAATAGCGCTTTCCCCTGTTCAGCGAGTTTACGCACGCCCTGAACATTATTCAACATCCACTCCAGCTTGGTTCCGGAGAAGTACGCGTCTACTACCAGGCCTGTCTTGGCACGGATCATCTCAGCCAGCGATTGACCTCTCAGCTCGTCGCACCTGGGCGCGGTGCGGCGGCACTGCCATACAATAGCGCGCCCTATAGCTTCGCCTGTCTCCCTGTTTATCAGCAGGGTGGTCTCGCGCTGGTTGGCAATCCCGATAGCTGCGATGTGTGCATCGCTAGCACCGGCGCTTCCCTTTGCCTCCTCTATTGCCTGAAGGGTTCTCTGCCATATTTCCATGGGGTCCTGCTCTACCCAACCCGGCTGTGGATAGTACTGTTTAACCTCCGCATATCCACGCCCCTTTACGCTGCCATCCCGACCGATTAAGAGGGCAGTTGTGCCGGTGGTTCCCTGGTCTATCGAAAGGATATACTGCTTCATCGCTCTATTGGTATCCTCCCGGGCCTTCTTTATGAGTATTTCCATGACTTAGGAAGTATTTACCTGAGCCGGTAATGTAGCATATTATATGAGCTTATATATCAGTCTGCTGACCATTCAGGGTTTTGGGCCAGTTCAAATTCGAGTATCTAGCCACGCTCCCATGTCGGCCAGCACCTGCTTGTGCCCCGGCTCGTTGAAAATCTCGTGGTAGAAACCCTCATAGAGCTTAAGTGTCTTGTCCTTCGAGCTAACCCGCTCGTACAACAGTTGGCTACCATCAGGATCACACAGGCGATCAGCGGTCCCATGCATAATCAATATGGGTATGTTAATCTGCGACATCTCAGACGGTAGCTCTTGTAACGTATTAAGCATCTCTGCGCCAAAGCGGCATGTGATCTTACCCCGGTAGACCAGCGGGTCATTTATGTATGCATCCACGACAGCCCTATCCTGGCTAATGGCAGAGGCGTCAAGAACCATCACACCCACCTTTGGAGTTAAAATGGACATTAATCGAGCCAGTGGAATCAGCGCAGATGACAGGCTTTGGCCAGGCTTAACACCCACTCCAGAAAGGATGAGCCCGGCCAGATCCTGTTGATGAGTGCCCGTAGCCGTATAGGCAGTGGCTACCGTAGCTCCCATGCTGTGGCCAACAAGGAAAATCTTCGTGTCAGCATATTCATTTTTTACTATTCGGATAAATGTTTCGAGGTCATCCAGATAGTCTGAGAACCGCTCAACGTAGCCCCGCCTGCCCTCTGACATGCCATGACCTCGATGGTCGTGGGCATAGATAGCATAGCCCTTTGGTACGAGGTGATCGACCAGGTTTGTATATCGCCCGCTGTGCTCGGCCCAGCCGTGCACCACCAGCAAGATCGACTTCGCTTCCGTCTCCGGCAACCAGCACCGATAGTAAAGGGTAAGTCCTCTGCACCCTGAGAACCTACCTTCTGTATGCTCCATACCTATGGCCTCTATCACGATATAAAGGTTCTGGCGATTTCCCCATGACCGCGCTTCTCCCCCCTGTCGCCGTCCGCCAAACTTTAGCAGCTTCCGCCTTGGTTATCAAGTTAACGTTACCTGACGGCTACTATCAACATCAGTCGCCATTCTGGAGGTTATATGAATGTGTTAAAGGCTTTGAATATTTAACATTATGTAAACAGTTAGCAACCGATATATTTGCATATCACATACGTTCTGAATCGAGACCCGACAGCATTGAAGAAGTTCATAGTAGTGAACAGTGACAATTTCGCTTTCCCTTGTGATAAAATAGCGCCTGGACATATGCCTATATTTCACGCTATTTCATCGTGACACGGGAGAGTGTTTGGTTGTATAGGGAGGAATAGTTATGGGAGCGGAGAAGTACAAGTACTTAAGTCCGGAGTGGGCAGAGGAAGTCTGCAGGCGTGTCAACGAGAAACTTAGCCCAGAGCGGATGAAGCATATCACCTCATCCATGTTGACAGTAAATACCAGTTGCCCTGATGGAAAGGACCGGGCAGTCTACTACGAGATTGTCGATGGTGTTGTAACCGATGTTTCTATCAGGGAGGGTGAATTGACCCGGGCTGAGTTTACCATTACCGCAGATTACGAGCTATTTGCCAGGATTTCTCGGGGAGAGCTCAAGGCGAGGGCAGCGCTTATGTCTGGAAAGATGAAACTCAAAGGACCCCTGGTAAAAGCGCTGCGATTGTCACCGCTTGTTGACCGGCTGAACGAGGTGATAGCCACCATACCCACAGAGTATTGAAGCAGTAACACGCGGAGGGAGCAATGCCTAAGAAGACCACACCCAACAACGACCCATATTATATCGACTTCGCCAAGAGGATCAAGGATATCCAGGCGGAGATGGCCAACGAGGGAATTGATGTCTATTTGGGATCGAGGCTGAGAACCCTATCCTGGACCCTGGGTGCTTTTTGCCCCTGGCGCTCATACGTGGTGATCCCACCGGAGGGCCTGCCCATAGCCTTAACCTTCGTTATCGATGCCTCCAGGGTAGCCGATGACTCCTGGCTGGATGAGGAGCATGTTATCGGATACGGCCCTATGGGGGGTCAGGACCAGATTACCCTGCTGTCCAGCCTGATAGAGCCGCATCTCAGCAGCAATGGCGGAGTGATTGGCATTGAAAGCGGTATGGGCACCTATCTCCCCGAGGGGCATATCACCCAGTATGAGTATGAATGCTTGAAGGGTGCCCTTCCGGAGGCCCGGTTTCGTAATATCCACGACATCGTAGACCGGCTATCACTGATTAAAGACGAAGGAACTATCAATCGCTTCAGGGAAGCATCCCGCATCGTTGATACCGGGCATCAGGAGGTTTACAAAGCCATAAAAGACGGCGGCTACAAAGGAATGACGGAGACCGAGATTGCCGGACTGGCCGCATATGCAATGAGGAAGTCCGGGAGTGAATGGGAATGGTCTTTCACCGGTGGCAACGAAATTGCCTCCGGGTACCGTACCGGACTGGCAGCAGGAGCCTGTACCCCCGCATCGAGAAGGAATCTCCAGCCGGGGGAACCACTGACGGTTGACCTGCACGCTATGTTTAAGCTGGCACTGGGCGACCATGCGCATAACTACCTGCTGGCACCAGTAACCAAGCGCCAGAAATGGCATGCCCGGAACTTCGTTGACCT
Organism: Dehalococcoidia bacterium; assembly: GCA_035528575.1. Taxonomy (NCBI): domain Bacteria; kingdom Bacillati; phylum Chloroflexota; class Dehalococcoidia; species Dehalococcoidia bacterium. The sequence goes on from DATKYK010000024.1 coordinate 84,106, forward strand.
GGTAAACCTTTGCCTTGCGACCTACCGCCCGGGCATAAGTCCATCTGCACTCGCCGATGAGATGCTCGATTTCTGCGAGGAACGGGGGTTTGCTGATTACATGGTGCCCGGCTTCGAGCACGGGATCGGGATGGCAGGAGATGAATGGCGTATCGGCCTCAACGATGGCCCGTTTCCCTATTGGACCAACCCGGACCACAGGTATCAGTCTGGGGAAATGATTATTTGTGCCATGCAATATGCCTGCCCAGAGGAAAACATTGGGTTCCGTTATGAGAACCCAATCCTCATAACAGCAACCGGCTGCGAGATAATGTCGAAGTACCCGCTGGCAGTCGAGGAAATCTAGACCAACATCTAATGTCTATTCCTACCACTTCTGCTGTTCAGATAACGTGGTGCCCTCTCTTTATTAACAAGAACGCCACCGGTTACGATTTCATATTTCGAATTTCAACCCTAAAAAGAAAGGTTGTATACTAATTACTAATATCTTAACAAGTTCAAATTTCTAATTTCCAAATTACACACCACTTTCTCTTCCTTTACCTTAGTGTGCATCTGGCAAATTGAAAGGCAGGGCCTAACACAAGCACTATGGCGATTCCTGCTATTCTCATTGCATAACTCCGGCCATCTGTAGTAACATGGATACTCCTTTTATCTTTGCCTGTATATATGGGGGCGGTTATCATCCAGCCTGACGGAACCGATATGGACACTCCCAAGAGTAAACATCTGGATTTGTTACAGGACGCGATTCGTGCTATTCTAGTATAGTAAAGAGCCGCTATCTATCTCCAGTATTACTCCTTGTTATTCTTAAGAAGAGAGGACAAACGGTGATCATCGTTGGAGAGAAGATCAACACCAGCAGGAAGAGCATCGCGGGAGCTGTTAGGAAACGGGACACCGCATTTATCACCAGGGTGGCCCGGGATCAGGCCAAAGCCGGGGCACATTACATCGATGTCAACGCCGGCACTTTTCTGGATCAAGAGGCTGATTGCCTCTGCTGGCTGGTCAAGACAGTACAAAGTGAAGTGGACCTGCCCCTGTGCCTGGACAGTCCAAATCCCAAGGCTCTTTCTGAAGCGATCAAATGCCACAGGGGCGAACCGATGATAAATTCCATCTCACTGGAAGAGGCCCGCTTTCAAAACGTCCTTCCTATAATCACTTCTCAGCCCTGCCACGTGGTTGCCCTCTGTATGTCAAAAACGTTTATGCCCACCACCGTGGAAGAGAGAGTCCAGGTCGGCGAGGAGCTTATAGGTAAGCTCACCGATGAGGGGATTCCCCTTGAGAGGATTTATGTGGACCCGCTGGTGCAGCCGGTTGCTGTGGAGACTCACATGGGCATCGCCACTCTGGGAGCCATCAGCAAAATCATGAACCAATTTCCCGGCGTTAATACCGTCTGTGGACTCTCCAATGTCTCTTTCGGCCTTCCCGAACGCCGCCTGATCAACCGCAACTTCCTGGCCCTTTGTATATCCTATGGTCTGTCTGCCGCCATTTTAGACCCTACCGACAAGCAGCTCATGGCAACCCTGCTGGCAGTTGAGATGCTTCTGGGCCGGGATGAATACTGCGAAAACTTCATTAACGCCTACCAAAGTGGTCTTATTAGCGGAGGATAAATTATACTTAAACGAAACTTATCTAAGGAGGCTGAAAATGGGTGAATACAAGACACTCATGGAATCTATAATCAAGGGAGATATGAAGGCTGCTGCGGCGGAGACTCAGAGCTCTCTGGATGCCGGCGACAGTGCTCGGAGCATCCTCGATAACGGGCTAATTACCGCCATGGACGAGGTGGGCGAGAGATATAGTAAGGGGCTTATATTCGTCCCCCAGATGCTGCGCTCCGCAAAGACAATGCAGGAGTGCATGAAAGTGCTCCAGCCTTTCTTTAAGGAAGGTGATGTCATCTCCAAGGGGAAGGTGCTGATCGGGACCGTCAAGGGCGACCTGCATGACATCGGCAAGAACCTGGTTTCCATGATGCTGGAGGGCGCCGGATTCACCATCACCGACCTGGGTGTAGATGTCTCCCCCGATAGCTTTGTCCAGAAGGCGAAAGAGGTCGAGCCGGACATCGTTGCCATGTCGGCATTGCTCTCCACCACCATGCCATCGATGCCTAAGACTATCGATGCACTAAAGAAAGCCGGTATCAGGGCTAAAGTTAAGATTATGATTGGGGGAGCACCGGTTACTGATAAGTACGCCCATGAGATCAAGGCAGACTCTTACGCATCCGATGCCGGTTCGGCCGTAAGCAAAGCCAAAGACCTGCTGGGCATTTCTTGAAGATTTTTGTAATTGTTACCTTCATAAAGGAGTAAAAACCGATGGATGTTCCCACCTTTCAACCACGGCTCAAGGTCTTGAACCGTGAACAGGCGATGGCAATCCACGCTGCCGCTCTAGAGATCCTGGAAAAGACCGGATTCAAGATGGAGCACCCCGGCGCACTGGAAATGCTCGCCGATGCCGGCTGCCAGATTTCCGCCGATTGGGTTAAGCTGCCCGCTTATATCTTTGAACAGGCCCTGAGTTCAGCCCCCAAACAGATCGACCTGTATGACCAGAAGGGGAACAAAACGATGCCACTCGCGGACGGTAATACTTTCTATGGCACCGGTTCAGACGCTACCTTCACTCTGGATTTGGAAACCGGCGAGCGTCGCCGGACGGTCCTGAAAGATGCTACCAATTTCGCCAGGCTGGTGGACGGGCTGGAGAATATGGCTTTTGCCATGTCCATGGCCAACCCCGAGGATGTCCCAGTCGAGGATATTTACCTTTATGTCTTTGCCGAGATGGTCAAAAACACCAACAAGCCCATAGTATTCATCGCCGATAGTGGCCGAGACCTCGCCAAGATTTACGACATCGCCTGCCGGGTGGTGGGTGGTGAAACTAAGCTCCAAGAGAAGCCGTTTTTACTCAATTACTCAGAGGCCATCAGCCCCCTGCGCTTTCCCCAGAACGTTATGGAAAAGCTCATTTTCTGTGCTAAAAAAAAGATACCTATTTGCCTTCCCTCCGGATCTAATGCCGGAGGCGGAGCCCCGGTCACACTTGCCGGAGCCATGGCTTTAGGTATAGCGGAAAACCTGGTAGGACTCGTCGTACATCAGCTAGCTGGCAAAGGCTCCCCATTCCTCTTTGGCCCCAACGTCAGCGTTCTGGATATGAAGTCCACCGTGGTATCATATGGTTGCCCCGAGTGGAGCCTCACACAGGCCGCCCTTGCCGACATGCGCGATGAAATCTATGGGCTGCCCATCTGGGCTTTTGCCGGGGCTTCGGATGCTAAAATCATGGATGCACAGGCAGGGGCCGAAGCCATGTTTTCTATCATAAGTGCCATGCTTTCTCGAGCCAATCTAATCCACGATGTTGGTTTCCTAGAATACGGGAGTACCTCCTCGCTGGAGATGATTACCATGGCTGACGAACTTGTTGCCATGAGCCGCTTTTTCACCCGGGGAATTCCTGTAAGTGAGCAAACCCTTGCCCTAGAGGTAATAGAAAGGGTGACAAGCGGGGGTCCCGGCTCCATCTTCCTCATGGACGATCACACCTTTGAACATTTCATGCAGGCTCAGTTTCTGCCCAAGCTTCTGGACCGCTCCCGCTATGATTCCTGGGTAGAGGCAGGAGCAATGGACCTGTATAAGCGTTGCAATATCGAGGTCAAAAGGATCCTCTCAGAACATCAAGTGGAGCCTAAAACCGATGAAGTATTAGGAGGAATCGATCGCATCTTATACGGGCGATGATGTGGATAGCAACTATGGGAACAAGTTTGCCATCATTCCAGCCGCTTACCCTTGAAGATGTGAAGCAGATCGACCGGACGGGACGCCGGATACTGGAACGCGTCGGGATCAGGGTTAATGATAATACCTTTCTCAACGTAATGAAGAAGGCAGGGGCCCGGGTCGATTATGACAACCAGAGGGTTCGCTTTGAGCAGGACTGGCTTGATGGGTTCTTAAGGCAGGCCCCCTCCCGCTTTACCCTGTACTCTCGAGACGGCAGGAACGACCTTCACCTGGGGGAAGGCAACGTCTACTTCGCCAACGGGGGGCGGGTATTCCGCATTCTCGATATGGCAACCGGCGGCTACCGTCTCACCATGTTGAGGGATGTAGCAAACACCGCCGCCCTGGTGGATCACCTGGATAATATTCATTCATATATAATCTCCTGCCAGGCACATGATGTAAAACCGGTAAACTACCACCTGCTCGATTTCTATAACGCTTTCAACCATACCACCAAGCACGTAATGGGGGGTTGCGATGATTTGCACGGCACCAAGCAGATGTGGAAACTTGCTAGTATCATCGCCGGGGGAGAGACCAAACTCCGCGAGAAGCCCTTCGTTTCTGTGATTACCAATACTATAAGTCCCCTCTCCATTGATTCCAACACATTAAGAATTCTCAATTTCTGCACCACCCACGGCATTCCCGCAACCTGTGCGCCAGCACCAATGGCTGGTGCTACCTCGCCCGCTACCCTAGCAGGGACCCTTTCCCAAATGCATGCAGAATCGCTCGCCGGTGTGGCCATCACCCAGGTACTCTCTCCCGGAGCCCATGTTCTCTATGGCGCTGTGCCTATGGCAATGGATTTACGCACCATGGAACTAACCATTGGCTCTGCAGAAATGGGTTTGATGAACGCTGCTGCGGTCCAACTGGCAAAGCTTTATAACCTGCCCATTTACGCCTCGGGCGGAATCACCGAGGCCAAAAGGCCCGACATCCAGGCTGGCTTTGAGAAGCATTTTTCCAATTTGACAGTGGCCCTGACAGGAGCAGACTACATTCACCTAGCAGCCGGAATGCTGGATTCGGGTAATTCAATCTCTTATGAACAATATGTAATCGATAACGAGATTATCGGCATGATCCGCCGCATACTAGCGGGTATTAAGGTGAACCAAGATACTATGGGCTTCGATGTTATAGAGAAAGTGGGACCCGGCGGGGACTTCGTAACCGAAGACCACACCATCGATCATATGATGGACGAATTCTTCTATCCTAATCTAAGTGTGCGGTGTAACCTGGATATCTGGGAGGAAAGGGGCCGACCGGATATGTTGAGCCGGGCCCATGACCTGGTACAAACCATCCTGGAGGAGCACCAGGAAGGGCTTCTGGACCTGGATTTGATCTCAGAGATAAAAAAGGCCTTTCCCGGTAGCCGACTTCTATAGCATGAAAATAACGAAGATTTCCCATAAAACCTCAATCATCACACGCATTATTACCTGTGCCGTCTTCAAGCCAGCTATGGAGCATCTCCAGCTTGATTACAGATACCCCCATCTACGCTCGACCTATTTACCCTCCAATCTTCATCTGAGGCCACAATATCTAAAGGAACGCCTGAATAAAAAGATCGCTTCCGCCCAAAAAAGGAATGAGAAGATCATATGCCTCTATGGGAATTGTTTCCCTGGTATCGAAGTCTTCTGCCAACAGCACGGCGCTATCAAAGTGCCCGGGCATTACTGCTATGAAATGCTTCTCGGCAGTGAGCGATTCCGTCAGCTCATTGAAGAGATCGCAGGCACCTATTTCCTTGAGAAAGACCTTATCCTTAACTTCGAGGAGTATTGCATTAAACCGCTTGAGCTTCATGATGAGGAGATGCGAAAATGTTGTTTTGAACACTACCAGAGATTGCTCTATGTTCGGCAGCCCTCGGACCCGGATCTGGCGCCCAGGGCAAGCGAAATAGCTGAATTCCTGTCGCTATTTCTGGAGACTAGCGATGCGGATTATTCGTCTCTGGAAAAGAAACTCATCGAGATAATCTAGCGTGTACTTATTAAAGATCGAAGCCTTATGATTGTACTTAAAAAAGATCGCCAACCTAAGTGAGCAGTGAATATGGAAAAGACTCAGAATAAAAAACTGGTTAAGGAAAAGCGACCTGCTATTACACCCGCTCCATCCAGGAAACAAAAAATAGCGTATATCTGGTTAAACGTCTTACCTGATGACCTCTGGCTTAAGGTTCGTCAGGGTGAGACCGTCTGGAATGCATTGCAGGAGGCGGATATAGAGCTAGCTGGAGAGTGCGGCGGACTGGGAAAATGCGGCAAATGTAAAATTAGAGTCATCTCAGCGATAGGTCCGCCATCCAATGAGGAAGAAGAGCTCCTTGATGATGAAGAGCTTGCACAAGGAATCCGCCTCGCCTGCCGCACCCAGGTGAACAAGGACTTAGTAATCCACACAGGGGAAGCTGTCTCTAACGCAGAATCTTATCAGATTCTCAAGTCAGGCCACCGGCCCTTTTTACATCCATTGCCACTTATCACCAAACGTCTGGTTACCTTGCCTCCCGAACTCCAGAATGAGGGGCTTTCAGATTTGGATATGATCAAAATGGCAATGGGTCCCGAATATGACGACATGGGAGCCTCGCTCCATTGTCTACGCACATTACCGCGGATGTTAGCAGAAACCGATTTCCACGGAGCAGCAGTGCTTCATGGAAACCACTTGATTGCTTGGCAGAGCTGGGAGGAAGTGGACTGTCACTTTGGGTTGGTCTTCGACCTGGGCACCAGTACACTGGTAGGCAAGCTAATCAACTTAGCAGACGGGGTTGAAGCTTCCGTTGTTTCATTGCTCAATAGTCAGATGAAGTATGGCACAAACGTAATAAGTCGTCTTCATTACATAATAGATCACACATACGGACTGAAAAGGTTTCATAATCTTCTCATCAACGATCTGAATATGATTACAGCACGCCTTTTAAGAACTGCTGGGCTCGAAAGAGACGACATCTTTATTGCCGTCGCAGCGGGTAACACTACTATGCAGCATTTACTGCTGAACCTGAACCCTTCACGGATTGCCGAGGCACCTTTCTCCCCGGTTTTAACCGACGGTCTGGTTTTGAAAGCAGCGGAGGTTGGCCTACAATTACATCCCGAGGCCCTATTCTACGTTATGCCCACGAGATCCGGTTACATTGGCGGTGATTTGATCAGTGTCATTCTTGCCTCGGGCGCTTGGGAGCAGGAAGATGAAGTCATACTCGGGCTGGACCTTGGCACCAATGGAGAAATCTTCCTGGGAAATCGCAATAGACTGATGACGTGCTCAGCTGCTGCTGGTCCCGCCTTAGAGGGTGCCAGAATTTCCCACGGAATGATCGCCAAGGCCGGGGCGATTGAAGCTGTTAGGCTGGATGAAGGTAATCTTAATTATCAGGTCATTGGCAATATCACTCCCAAAGGCATCTGTGGGAGTGGATTAGTTGGATTGGTCGCCCTGCTCCTAGATTTAGGCATCATAGATCATGAGGGCCTCATTCGCCGGCACGAGGAAGGAGAAGCCGAGGGCTTGAGTTCAAGAGTAATCCATCACTCCGGGGTCAATCATTTTCTAATCGCCTCGGCAGATGAAGGCTACGAACAAAAGCCTATCTACCTCACTCAAAAAGACGTCCGCGAGCTTCAGCTCGCCAAGGCGGCTATTGCTGCCGGCATAAAAACCTTAATGGATGAAATGAGTATCGAAACTAAGGACATCCAGCGTGTGTACCTGGCAGGTGCCCTTGGAAATTATGTCGACCCTTACAGCGCGGTGCGCATTGGCCTAATTCCCGGGTTCGATCCCGACTTAATCACATCTCTCGGCAACGCTGCTAGCACGGGGGCTTCCATGGTACTCTTATCCAAGAATTACTGGCAAATGGCTAACCAGCTTTCGAACTCCATTGAGCATATCGAGCTGTCCACCCGTCTCGACTTCAACCACTATTTTATCCAACATATGGATTTTCCTGAAGAGGCAACTTGAGAGCGTAGTACCGCTTCCAAGGCTCTAACCGTAACAGAGAAAAACAGGAAGGAGGGTGCTATGAATTACATTAGTATAGATTACCGCAAGCAGTATTCCAACATGGTAGTTAAAGAGGTCGGAGGCAAGGTGGATCGAAGGTTCACAGTGAATAACAGCTAGGAGGAATTGAAGATTCGCCGCGAAGAGCTAGCTGATGTGATGAAGATAGTCAGGGTAAAAGAGGTAATGACCCGCGATTTCCCCACAATTTCTTCCATCATGGCACTGAAGGAAGTAACTAACCTGGCTCGCAACACAGGTCATCATGGTTTCCCCATTCTTGACGATGAGGGGCGTCTGTTTGGCGTGGTTACACTGGCAGACCTAGAACGTTCAATACAGAGTGGGAATACTGACCGTCCGGTAGGCGAAGTTGCCACTCAAGCACCAATAGTAGCTTACCCGGACCAAACCCTTTATGAGGTATTACAGGCTAGCGAGAAAGATTACGGGCGTATACCCGTCGTTGATCCCCAGGACCCGGGTCGCTTGCTTGGAGTTTTACGCCGTCATGATATTGTAAGGGCCTACCGTAGCAGGGTAGCACAAAAGCAGACGGATGAGAGATAGTTTAACCATCGGAATCGTGGGCGCTGGCGGCGATGGAGTAGTGGTGCTGGGCAGCCTGCTGCAAAGGCTTGCTGCCTGGCAAGGGTACTTCAGCCAGATGCCCCGCTATTATGGAGCCCAGATCAGGGGTGGAGGCTCAGCGGTAAAACTAGGTCTCGATGGTAGATGTCTCTCCCTACCCGAAGACAGTCTGGATATCTTGGTATGTTTTAACTGGGAAAAATATCTGGAGTTTGAGCACGAGCTGGAACTAAAAGGAGAAAGCCTGGTACTTTTCGAAAATAATCCCTCAACCGAATTCAATTTACCTGAGACTTCCTATCAGGTCGATTTTTCCAAGAGAAGTCACGAGGTAACCGGCTCCACCATAGATAAAAATATCGTGGCGCTCGGCGTATTACTTAGAATACTGGCCCTTGACGAAGACCAGGTGAAGATAGCGATTGATGAGGATGAAGAGCTGAAACTATTGAAGCAGAATATACCGGCTCTCGAAGCGGGAGGGCAACTATTTACCGATTTCTCTTTTCCCGAGCTACGATTATCACCAGCACGGGATAATTCCACCAAGCTGATTATGCATGGTAATGCCGCCATGGCGCGAGCAGCGATCCGTGCCGGTTGCCGGGTATTCTTTGGCTATCCCATCACACCGGCAGCAGAAATTATGAATGAAATGCAGCTGGAGCTCTCCCTTGGAAAGGGTGTTTTTCTTCAGGCGGAGGATGAAATCGCTTCATCCGGGATGGCTCTCGGGGCTTCACTAACCGGTGCAAAAGCAATGACCGCCACCAGCGGTCCAGGATTTGACCTCATGACCGAGATGCTGGGCTTAGCCACAGCCGCTGAGATACCGTTGGTGATTATCGATGTTCAGCGTTGTGGACCGTCCACGGGAATACCCTCCAGGTCCGAGCAATCAGACCTCAACCATGCCATCTACGGTGGTCATGGTGACGCCCCAAGGGTAGTTATTGCTCCCTACGACATGGAGGGATGTTACCGCTTAGCTATAGAGAGCATCAACATCGCCCAGCAATTTCAGACACCGGTTATTCTCCTCTCCGACCAGTATCTAGGACAAACCTTTATTTCCACAAGCGATGAGTTTTTAAGAAAATACTACCCCGCCGAGAGCGCAAAACGTGCCACAAACACCCTTGATGAATATTATCGCTATAGATTAACCGAGGACTCTATTTCACCCATGGCAGATGTTGGTAGTGAAGGACTGGCATATCAAACCACTGGCCTGGCTCACAACGAGAAGGGCGAACCATCTTTCGATTTCGAGACCAATCAAATAATGCACCTAAAAAGGTGGAGCAAGCTCATACCACTCTGCCACCGGGATGAGCTGGTAAAGGTTTTAGGAAAAGAAGAATCAAGCAGGGGAGTAATAACCTGGGGCTCCTCCGCCCAGGTGGTTCTGGAAACAGTTAAAGACCTGGGACTACAGGACACGATTAAGATATGCATTCCCGAGCTAATTCACCCCCTACCGGAGAGAGTCAAGGGGTTCATAAAATCGACAGAGAAAATGCTGGTGATAGAGATGAATTACTCTGGGCAACTTCATCGTTACCTCCGCTCTCAACTAGATTTACCCAAGTCAACCGAAATTTACGCCAGAGCCGGCGGTCAAACCTTCCGGCGGAAAGAGCTGGCTGGTCCCATAACGGAGTTAACCAGGTGAGGAAAACCGCTGACTACAGGACAAAATTGAAGCCCGTCTGGTGCCGGGGCTGCGGTAATTTCGGCATACTTAGCGCCCTCACCAGAATAGTGCTGCCTGACCTTGGGATACCCAAACATAAAACTCTCATTGTTTCCGGTATCGGTTGTTCATCAAGGATCCCCGCTTATGTTGACAGTTACGGCATCAATGCTCTCCACGGGCGGGCGGTGCCAATTGCACAGGGAGCAAAACTGGCCAGTCCTGAACTAACAGTGCTAGCTATAGGCGGGGATGGTGATTTATTCAGTATTGGAGCAGGACATCTTCCCCATGTGGTAAGGAGGAACATCGATATAACCTGTATCATGGTCAATAACTTTGTGTACGCCCTGACCAAAGGCCAGATCAGCCCTACCACTCCTCATCTGGAAAGGGGTGAAAGTCCGTTTCTATCCTGGCAACTCTATCCGCCAGTAGACCCAATGCTAGATATGCTAAGCTACAATGTTTCCACGCTGTCAAGCTTTATTGCCCAGGGAATTGCTACCAATGTCCCCCATCTCGCCGGGCTAATAGGTGAAGGGATTAAACACAAAGGGTTTTCCTTCATCCTCGTGCTGACTCCCTGTGCTACCTTCGATCCTCCGTTTCTATTCAGCCTACTGAAAGAGAGAGCAAGCTACCTGAGAGAGGGAGAACCGGTGGAGTTGCCAGATTCGTCAAAAGAGAAGCCATGGCTCCACGATCCCGACAACATCAATCTAGCCCTGAGGCTCGCTGAGAGCCCCTTATTGGAAAAGCCATATTTGGGAGTTTTTTTCCGCGGTAGATAAGACCGGGTAAACTAGACCCAAAATCCCGCTTCCTGTTGTAATTAACCACATCTTTGACTATTCCCCACCATATTAAAAGCTCGACAAGCTTAATCCTCGTCTATCTAGTTTTTTCATCTGGAGAATTTGCGCCATAGGAATGCTAAAAAGAATCGCATGGCAAACTTAGCCTAGGGTATGGCTCTAAACTGCCAACTCGTGTGTGATTGGAGCAGCGGATTGATGGACTGATATCTCGATGACTATACTTTTACTACCCATTTACTACTGCCTGCCCTCATCATTGAGCCTAACATCCCTGCGACTCTTTAAACTTCAACCAATGTCATAGAGATTAGTTTAAAGAGTAAAAGTATCCCATATCCTCCACCTCCCTATAGCAACGGGAAAGGCCAATAGAGTGATAATAATTAAGAAGACACCTCCCTGCCATTTTTCGTCAAATAGGATTACTGTACCGATAATAGTGAGACAAATGAGTAAAACTAATACTAGCGAACGGTACCTATGGGACGCTTGACTAACAAAAACCAATAGAATTACTGCGAACCACGCTAACCCAATCCAGAATAAAGAATGAAATATAATGCCCTCAACTTCTGAAAAGCCTCCTATCCAACTAATAATGAAAGCTAATAAGAATATTTCTAATGATATCAGTGATACTCTTGTTCTGTAGCGCCAATTATTTAACCAATTTGCGAAATGATAACACAGAACAGCCGACATGAGGATTATTGCAAATGATAATGCAATCCATGCCAACACTATACTGTAAATATCCAGTTCGCCACGTGCCAGTAACGTAGCTCCTATTCCAAACCAGAGGATGCCAACTCCTAGTGGACTAAAGCGTTCTCGTTCCTGTTTCGTTAGTTCATCATCCATTTCATAAACACCAACGCCATAATTTATTAATTCTAATCTTTATAGTTCGAGCTTATCATAGTAACGGTCAATACTTCGGTTGTTCTAGTGGCGTTATTTATTATGAGGTTGCATAGATTGTCTTACTAGCTCATCGACAGTCTGGGCACCTTTAGGTATCACTATCCAATCATTAAGGTGTTTGGGATATGCATGATCTGATTTTGGATACGCTACTTGGAAGTTTCCACCGTAGTAATTTGCTCCTGTAAATTGCCATTCTAATTTCTCAAGTTCTTTAATACTATTTAAGAAGGATTTACTTGATTTAACGTCAATTAACCAGACTGGTGTTCGATTTTCCTTACTGGGATACAGTATAAGAAAATCCGCATTCACTTGAGGAGCTACACGCTTGCCATCTACTATAAGCAACCTCGGAACAACTTCAAAAATTGGTACAATTTCCAAATCGATGGGGCCTTCCTGTGGCATTTCCATCCATCCCTGTAGAACAAACCAAGTGCCCTGTCTATATAAGCAAACCTGCTTTATTACACAGTAATAAAATAAGGCCTCATAAAACACACCATTCAGTCTCGGGAAGTGCTGCTTCAAATTGGGATTATTTACTATCTCGTTCCAGCGCTTTCGTAGTTCGCTGTAGATATTATCACCCTTACCATTTTGTACTAGCTGGTTAGACCAGTCTACCAACTCAAATTAATGTTTAATATAACCGAATAGCATTACCTTCAAGTAGTTATAACAATCCCAGAACTTCCCTAAGCCTGATTTTGGCATTCTCTTATCATTCGCAAATTCCCACATGATCTTCACTAATCGTCTATATAACTTGAAATCGGGATTTCTCTGGGACTATTATAGCACTCTACAAATAGAATCATAATTTAATAGGCCTCGAAGTTCGTATTAGGTTTTGCAATTAGCTAGGCTAACCACGTCACGCAGGCTACCCGATAATGGGTGGCCCCTTCTCTTTTAACCACAGCATTGACAGCCAAAGCTATAAGAAGTATTATCACACCCGCAAGCAACGCTCAATGTTGATAAACTCTAAAAGGAGTTAATTGGATGCCACTGTTTAACATTGACCAGGGAAAAGCCAAAACTATTCAGACGAAGGAATTTTCTAACGAAGCAGAACTTCAAACACTATTCGATAAGAATCTAGAAGAGATTACAGGTGTTCGTCTGATAGCGAGCCAATTCCCCATTCCCAATGGGCGTATAGATAGTTTGGGTATAGATGAGCACAATGTTCCCGTCGTAATTGAATACAAGTGGGGTCACGACCCTGGAGCGATAATACAAGGTTTATTCTATCTACAGTGGCTAACACAAAACCGCAAAACATACGAGCTATTGGCAAAAGAGAAATTTGGACCTATAAAAGTCAACTGGTCCTCTGCGCCAAGGCTATTGATAATAGCAAAGAGTTATGACATTAAAGAGTTGTCTGCAACTGATATGGTATTACCTTCAGTAGAACTTATGAGGTATTCTTTCTATGGGAATCTCCTCAGCATTGAAGATGTTACAGTACCTAGAAAAATAAAGCTCCCCAAAGGGGCAGAACCACCAAAAGAAGAGGTAGTAGAGAAAACTATTGAGGATATTATCGAGAAAGCTTCGCCCGAATTGAAAGGTATATTTTATGAGTTACGCAATAGAATCTTGGAACTTGGCGATGAAGTCCGTGAAAAAGTCGGTGGTTGGTACATTGATTATCGAAAAACCTCTACATTCGCTACGATATTACCTCAGTCTAAGAATAATCGACTTGTTATTTACATCAAAATGGGCGATAAGAGAATTGGAGACCCTAAAAGATGGTCATCACAGATCCCTACAAGTTGGAGATATGGCAAATTAAATACTCAATTTAATATTATCCAGGAAGACCAGCTCAACTATGCGATGCAATTAATACGACAAGCATACGAATATGTCCCCTAGTGTAATACCCCCATAAAAATGGTGTACTTCAGATACATAGTTACTATTAGACCAAATTTCACCCCAATGGCGCCCTGTAAAACCTCAAGCTATCCTCAAATGTAACCGACCTGGCATATCGCTGCACCATCTCCAGGCCTTAAACACGATTTATCCCAACTTCTCTCTATAATGCGTAAGGCAATCCTCAAAGCTTATAGATGCCGTGTATCTCTGCACCATCTGTAGGGATTCCCAACCACCAAGCCTTGCTAAACCTTTTCTATGAAGTCTACAGGCAAAGCCCCTTCTGAAGCTGTGAGGGTTATAACGAATCCCTGTTTTATCTTCGAGCCTGCGGAGGAGCATTTTAATCACTCGTTAGTAAACAAACTTACCATTTCCTAGCTGAGGTCGACTTAAGAATTGGTTAATACCTTCGGGGTTTAAACTGTAGCTGTAAGCGAAATTAGTGAGGCAATACTCATAAAGCTGTTTGGTGCTTTGTCTTAGTTGTGATTCCTTTGAGCAGAGGAATTTGTTAACAATTTCTGTTAACAGTGGATAACTATTTTGTATTTGATTTCTGGAGCGGGTGATGGGATTCGAACCCACGACCCCTTGCTTGGGAATTACCGGGGGCAGTTCACAAACGTAGATTGAGGAAAAATCCCCGTTTCAATACCCTGCCTTGGTGTCTCTCTGGCTCCTATATACTGACTAGTCAATGAGTCACCACCAAGACCCTCGACTAAGGATATTCTATGACTTAACGGCATTTTACACAATATGTGTGATGTCTGTGTGATGTAAACCCGCATCACCCCTCCACCCTTTCCACCACCTCTTGTGTCCTGCGTAGCCAGTAGGATAGCTTACCGCGGCCCTAGTATAGTAATTCGACCCTGCGGAATGCCTCTGCTACTGGAACCCCTTGGTTTTGCCCTATCTTTGAATCCCTCTCCTCGATTCGCTGCTTTAACATCTCGGCATGTTGGCCTATCTGACTGACGTGGCAGCTAAGAGCAGCCAGCTTGATAGAGAAGGTTTCGCCGATGTCGATAAAGGTATCAGGCTCCTCCGAACCCCAGAAGTAGATCTCACTTACCCTGTGCGGTGTCAGCCCCTCAGCTATATGCTCTGGATAGGATAGGTGATCGCGGGCGTAGGGGAAGATGGCATCCATTGTGACAGTCCCGGTAATACGATGGTCCCGGTGCCACCAGTATTTACGGTAGGGGTCAGTTGTTAGCACGACATCGGGACGATGCTTTCTAATTAGTCGCACCATTTCCCCTCGAAAAGCGGGGGTATCTTCCAAACCTCCATCAGGGTAGCCGAGAAATATAACTTCGCTTACACCTAGTATTTTGGCGGCTTCCATCTGCTCCTGCTGCCTGATTTTAGCCAGGGTCTCCGAGGTCATATTTGGATCTGAGCTCCCTTTGTCGCCGTTGGTGCAGACGACATAGAATACCTCTCGCCCTTGCTTAACCCAGGAGGCTATGGTTCCCCCAGCACCGATCTCTGCGTCATCGGGATGAGGGCTGACTACCATCACTTTGATCACCGATACTTCCATTGAGGAACTTCCTCCCCAGACGTTCTTCCGGATTGTATCACAGCAATCCATAAGCTACAATGAAACAGACTACTGTTTGAACCGATAAAGGCAGATAATTGTTTACTATCCGCAACTTCCATACCCATGACCTAATCCCCTATGTTCAGCTAGTCAACGAGATAGATGAGGTAGATGGGTTAGGTAAATCTACCTCTGTGGCACAATTCAAGCAGCGCCTGGAGCAACCGGGGTATAACTGGGATGAGGACTTGATTCTCGCAGAAATAGATAGCCTTATAGTTGGCTATGCCGATATGGTGCGTGAACTGGAAATCGGCAGGGTAATCCTCGACATTGCCGTTAGATCGACATACCGTGGTCGGGGGATAGGCAGCAGGCTACTAGAAAGTGATATAGATCATGGCCGCAAGCTGGGGGCGAAGGTTATCCATATCCCTATAGCTCAAGGGGTGCAGCCTGGTGAGCACTTCGTTCGAAAAAGAGGCTTTCGAGTGACGCGTCGTCACTGGCAGATGAGCCTAACCGAATATGGAGTAGGAGCGCTCCAGATTCCAAGCGGCTTCGAGCTTCGCCACTTCCGCCCTGGTGATGAGGAAAGCCTGTGCTTGCTTCAGAACCGCGTATTCACAGGTAGCTGGGGATTTCGCCCTAATACAGTAGAAGAGATCCGTTACCTTGTAAACACAGGTTGGTGTCGTCCTGATGGTATCCTGTTTATCTGTGAGGGCCAAAGCAAGGTGGGCTATTGCTGGATGATGGATCACCCTATCGATAAGAAAAAGGGATACATACGAATGATGGGTATCAATCCCATTTATCGAGATCAAGGGTTGGGTAAAGCGATACTAGTGGCTGGAATCAAGCATCTTAAGAAATGCGGAAAGAAGGAGCTAGAGCTTCTGGTGGATAGCAGGAACCAAAGCGCCAAGCGCCTTTACCAGTCTGTGGGATTCCAAAAAAAGGGGGTAACGCTATGGTATCAAAGGAACCTTTGTGGTTATTAGCTCTTCATAGACGCCGAGAACCTGACGTGCCACTATAGACCAAGCATAATCAATTACTGACGGGCGTGCCGCATTTCCCATCCGCCGCCTGAGCTCTTTGTCGCCCAGTAGCCATTCCAAGCGCTGGGCAAAGACCTCACTCGAGAACTCGTCAATGAGATATCCTGCCTCCCCATCCTTGATAATTGTCGCCAGGCCACCCACTCTCGGGGCTACCACCGGTGTGCCGCAAGCCAAAGCCTCAACAGCCACTAGACTAAAGCTCTCATAATATGAGGCAATAACGCAGGCATGGGCAGCATTGTAAAATATTGGCATTTTTTCATGCTCCACCGCACCCCAAAAGATAACCCTTCCTTCAATTCCCAGCTTACTGGCCAGGGAACGCAGACGCACCAATTCGCCATCGCTATCTGAATCTCCTCCCACGATGAGAAAACGCAGGTCTTTATTGTCCTCAAGGCGTGCCATGGCACGTAGAAGGGTATCGATTCCCTTGAAGGGCTCGATCCTGCCCACGTAAAGTAGGATATTGGAGTGTTCTGAAAGACCCAGCTCGCATAGCACCTTTTCTTTATCCATGGGTTGAAAAAGCCCAAGGTCAACTCCACAAGGGATGACCTTGACATTGTCAGGCTGTGCGCCATAGATAGATATCAGGTTATCCTTCTCATCGGGGCTAACGGCGATTATACAGTCTGCTGTCGCTATTGCCTTTCTTTCCGCTTTGATGCGCAGCTCTGGCTCCATTTCAGCAGGCCGAGCCCGATTCTTAACTTCCCCTAACGTATGGAATGTGGCAACGTGCGGTATCATGAGTTGAGCCTGGAGTTGCTCCGCCGCCAACGCCGAGAGCCAGTAGTGACTGTGCAACAGGTCGTATACTAAACCTTCGCTCTCTATATAACGGATGAGATTCATGGAGAACTGGGGAAGAATATTATAGATATCCGTCTTCAATATATCCTCCTGCTCACCAGCCGCTATATGGATGAGACGAGCCTTCTCGCCTATCTCCACCACCTCAGACTCACTGTCGTCATGCCAGCGGGTGAATATATCCACCTCCACTCCCAGCCTCCCCAGTTCCTGGCTGAGCTCTCGTATGTAAAGGTGCATACCTCCAGTATCCTTGCCTCCCAAAGGCCTCAGCGGGCAGCGGTTAACACATATCTTTGCGATTCGCATAGAGTCAGCCCCTCGAAATCAAACAGCGATATAAAGGCACATCCTGGCCACCGAGGTCATATTTATAGGGCTCGGCACCCCGGAGAAAATCGAAGCGCTTCTTTCCCTCAGAGATGCCCTCTTTGATACAGAATACTTTGACTATCAAGCCCACGCTATAGGAAGCATAGTCTCGATTGTACCCACTGTTATATAGATAAAGCTCATTCTCATAGTCGAAGCATAGTGCAGAGGCCACTGGAATCCCTCCTAACTCGAGGAAGGACAATCTGATGTGGCCTTCCTCTGATAAAGAGTGTGCCATTGTTTCAAAGAAGCCCCTCCTCTGGTCGGACATGAACCCCGCCTTAGCATCTCCGCTTATTTTAAACAACTCAAAGAAACCCTCCAAAGCCTGGCGCAGCTGCTCTTGTTTAAGGATAGTATAGAAACGGGCCGACTTCGCTCGTTCGAGGCGCCGCAGCTTGCGTCTGAGCTCGTGGCGATCTTTCCTCTCCAGCTGAGATAGGTACTTCTCCCAGCTTGAAGGAAGGAAAACCTGAGGGCTGACATCTTCCTTCGTCACCTCGACCAGATAGTTCCTCTGTTTCGCCAGGAAGGCAAAATAGCGCAGGGCGAGTGAGTTGGGAAGCAATGACCGGAGATCGATAACGTTCCAATTCATGGGTTCAAGATAATCCAAGAGCTGCGAAAAAACGGTGTCTTCCTCATCTCGTCGAACTATGAAATCCATGTAGTCGCAAACATCACTACTGCCGATGAAGGATATATTCTCACCATGGCGCATCAAGGGAACGATACCAATAAGCTCTGTATCCCGCTTCACCGAGAGGAGCAATAGTTCGCTCCCGTTGCCAAAGGCCTGCCACCATGCCCTCTGCCATTGGGGTATTAGAAAGATATGATTTGTGGCGCAAGCCGCCAGAAGCTCGCGCCACGTCTTTTCCAAATCGGTGAAACTCTCCAGCACAATGGAATAGCCCATCGCCCTTCGAGTATAGCATCTCTACACTTTTATGCCAATTAGCTTTTTGACAGTATGGCCTTTGTGTCTTATAGTTACACTGTCGGCTATGACGACTTGGGCAGTGAAATGAGCTGGCAGTACAACGGAGAAGTTCGAATCAAGAAGCTGGAGATCCAACCCTTCGGCACGAATTGCTACATTGTGGTTTGCCCTATAAGTGGGGAGGCTGTGATCATAGATACCCCAGGAGAGGCTTCTAGGATTCTAGCCCAAACGAAGGACATGCGGGTAACATACGTAATAATTACACATACCCATCCCGATCACTTAGGAGCTTTTAGCGAGGTGAGGGATAAGCTCAAGGCCCCTATAGCCATTCACCCTTTAGAAGCAGCAGTTCTTCCTGCACCACCTGACCTCACCTTGGATGATAGCGATGTTGTGAACTTCGGCATGGTGAGCTTAAAGGTGCTGCATACCCCTGGCCATTCAGCGGGCAGCCTGTGCCTGCTCACTGGGAAGCACCTCTTCTCCGGTGATACCCTTTTCCCTGGGGGCCCGGGTAAGACGGGGACACCCGCAGCCTTTGAGCAGATCGTTAATTCGATCACTGAAAAACTCTTTACCCTACCCGATGATACACTGGTCTATCCCGGCCATGGCGAAGATACCATCCTGGGTAAGGAAAAACAAGAATTTGCCGTTTTTTCAAGCCGCGCCCCAACTGCAGGGCTCTGTGGTGATGTGCTATGGCTTTCTTCCTGACCAATAAGCCTATTAGGTTTATCGTGGCGGGCCTTTATGGGGATAGCGCCGACACAACCAGATCATGCACCCCAAATAGCGTAGGCGGTTAAAACCTCTCGCTATTATTTCTACCCTTTAATATAATGGGACACGGTTGCACAATTGCAACCAATGAAGCTGTCACATATCCTAACTAATGTAGCGAGAAAAGGAGGTATCAATGGAATGGTACGATCTGCTGGCTGACGGTTATGGGCGTGTGCTCGAGTTCCTCGAGAATGTGCTTGACGGACTTAATAAGGACGAATTGAACTGGCAGCCCCACCAGGATTGCAATAGCATTGGCTGGTTGACTTGGCATCTGACGCGTCAGCATGATGCCCAAATGGCTTCTTTGATGGGGAAGGAGCAATTGTGGATCGAGGAGAAATGGTACGCCAAGTTCAATCGATCAGCTGACCTTCAGGATATTGGATTCGGTCACACACCGGGGCAGGTGGCAGCGTTTGAATCTCCCGATATTCAGACGCTACTTGACTACCATCGCGCGGTACTAGAACGCTCAAAACAGTACTTCCTTACTCTATCAATAACTGACCTTGACCAAAAGATTGATGAACCGTGGTTTCAGCCGTTACCCACGGTTGGCGTCCGTCTAATCAGCATCTTAGAAGATAGTCTACTACATGCGGGCCAAGCGGCTTATGTCCGCGGACTACGCCAAGGCAAAGGATGGCAAAAGTACTGAGAAGCACAACAGACGGAATTACTATGATATATAGGAAAAGGGCAGACATCCTCTCGGTGGAAGCAAGTCAAGACTAATAACCTGAACCTTGTATCCTAACGTACACGATATACATCGTGGTTGGTTTATTCCAAATCCAAGTTTGAAATGTCCATAATTCAGGGAGCACCTCTCTCCATATCCCCTGATCCTCCCATAATCGCAAATTGCCATATGCGCTTCGAACCCGCAACACCATAATCAGAAATTGGCGAGTCTACTTTTTATATCTACAGAGGACGAAAAACGAGTTTTCGACCCCATGCCTTGTTACAGGCAGGTTTCTGCAATTTCTGTGATGTTCATGTGAGCTCGGTATGATGTTAAGAAAATGAGGCGAGGCAAGGAGTCGTAAAATATACAATTATCGACTCCTTGCCTGGGTGGAAAATAAAAAGGGGACTTCTTCTTAAAAATCCCCTGTTTTACTAGCTGGAGCGGGTGATGGGATTCGAACCCACGACCCCTTGCTTGGGAAGCAAGTACTCTACCGCTGAGTTACACCCGCAAAATCCGTAGCTGATTTCGGCAGTTTGAGTAACTTATTTGCGCCGAAAAATTGACTAAGCAAGCACTCCTTTTTCACATCCTGCGACTTCTTTTTCTGCTATCTAATATTAAGACCATAACCATCAGTAGTCAAGATGCATGATTTAAGCGTGAATAGAAGCTGAGGATTCTATATGGATATGATCGTTTATTGAACACTTTGGACAAAGGTGCACCCCGAATGATCATCCTGAGGTAATCGTCAGTTATCCGGAGGCAGAACTGTGAAGAGAGCTACTGTGGTAGCACAGCATCCACCCTTTTCTATCCTGAGATGTGATACCTTCAAACTGTACATTCTACCCCTGCCGTAGAAAAAACGAGCCCTGCAAAGTTCTCTAGTACTCTTTCTGCACCTCTTTAACGTTCAGCTTCATGTCAAACTGAAAGTAGAGACCAGCCAATACCTCATCAATCTTGAGTTTGTGGACAGGATCAGACAGAGAGGGTGAGTCATAAGTAATAGATGCCGGGCCAATCCATACCGCTTTCTCCCCCTTGGGATCCTTGTGGAAGTCCACCTCCGCATACCAGCTTATCAACTGCGTAAGATGCGTTAGACCCCCGCTAGGATTCTTCACAAAAGGAACATGTCTGACGGACAGTAAGGGGATTGGATACGGGATGTACGCATCTACTACACTGCCACCTGC
The DNA here is from genome assembly GCA_035528575.1 of Dehalococcoidia bacterium. Lineage (NCBI taxonomy): Bacteria > Bacillati > Chloroflexota > Dehalococcoidia > Dehalococcoidia bacterium. The sequence continues at coordinate 105,391 of DATKYK010000024.1, forward strand.
CCGCTCTACTGGCTTGAAGGTAAAGGTGATCAGCCTTTTACCTGATGGCCGCTCCAGGGTTCCCTGTATAAGGTCATATTCATTCTCAAGACTTATATCCGCCATCTTCTTGGGCGCTCCCGCCCACTCCCTTCCGGCGGCCATAGCAGCGTCATTGGTCACATAGATATAGGGGATGTAGTATCCCATTTCTCCATGTACGTCTCTTACTATGATCATCGAAATGTGCTCATTGTATGTTCCTACAGTGCTGAAAGGGTACCTGGATATCCATATCGCGCCTTGGGGAGGATCACTGTATGGCTCAAGCCCCTCCGGCAGAATATCATCCACCTTTCCATCGATCAGAAAAACGGCAGCTAGCGCCTCGCAATTTCTGTACTCAATACCTCTCTCGGGGTTCAAATCATAGAGTGGAGCATCGAAAGGGGTGGACACACCTATTTTTAAAACCATCTTGATATACCTCCTTGTTTATTGGGTTATCCCATGTGAGAACATATGAGGGATTAACTCTTATACTCATCGACAATGTTATATGCAGCTGCAATGCTTAAGATATCGTTGGCTCCATCCATTATTAATGAAGCCCGCGCATCCCTGAAGAGCTTTTCGATGAGAAAGTCCTTGGTGAGACCGTATCCTCCGTGGAGCTGCAAAGCTTCATGAGCCACCTCGAAGGCTGCATTTGTGCCATATATTTGTGCGGAAAGAGCATGTCGGGAAGAAGCATCAAATGTTTTCTCGATATAGATCTTGCTCCAGACGTGCTCCATTACCTTTCTCGTGTAGTACCTAGAGCTCTCGACCATTTCGAACATCCGGTAGAGCTTTTGCTTGACCGATTGGTGCTCGCATAGCGGTTTGCCGCCCTGAACCCTGTCCTTGGAGTACTTCAGTGCCTCCTCGAAGGCAGCCCGGGCTAGGCCGGTAAATGCTGCCGCCATGAAACAGCTCGTTACGCAGATTATCTGGCCTACGCGGTATTCATAGAAGGGGGGCCTGATGATCATGTAGTCATCCGGAATATGCACATTATCAAAAGCGAGATCTCCTTGTGGAGAGTCCCTCAGCCCAAGCTTGTCGATAGGTTTCCCCTTGGTCACACCCTCTTGATCAAGCGAGACAATGCAAAACGCCCCATTGGAAAGACAATCATGAGGCGGCAGGGTAACGTGGAGACCTACATGTGTCGCTGCAGGGGCTGAAGATATCCAGCTTGATTTGGGCCCGTTTATGATCCACCCATCGCCATCTTTCACAGCTCTAACTTGGCCGGGATGAAGCTCTCTTACATGAGGAAGAAAGCTTTCTTCACAAAGAAAGATGTAATCTGAGCCACACTCGGGCTCGGTCATACCCCAGCAGCTGTGGTATTCGGCTTCTGTATCTTCTACAAAGGGCTTCACCACTTTTTCAATTACATCTCCCATGCCAAATATCGAAGCCACTCCAGGCGGGACCTGATCCACGCCTATCGCCGTTGTCAGCCCCACACTTCCCCAGCCGAGCTCTTCCAGAATTATATGAGCTTCCGTTGCACTCAATCCCAGACCACCGTAGTCCGGGTCTATGAAGATCTTGTGATACCCCAACCTCTTCATCTGTTTTAAGACATCCCAATATGGTGAGTCTTCTTCTATCACCTTGGCCGGGTCGGACATACTATCTAATGCCGCCGCAGCAGGCCTCATTACCTCTTCAGCGAATCTATGTGTTTCCCGTCTTAGTAATGACAACCCCTTGTCCTCTGTGATTAGGGGGTCTATTTCAAAGTACATGGGGCTCCCTCCTCACGTTCAGAGTAACCTCTCTTCTATCGCTCAGTCAAATTAGTCGATCGGAACTCCAGCAAGCACCTCTTTGGTTAACGCTACCACCGCTTTCATCCGCTTCATCATGTACTGCATATCGCCTTCGAGCTGCAAGCGGTTGCTCATTACCAGTCTCATAGTATCCTGCTGCCCTGAAACCAGCAGCTTCCAGGAGCTGTACTTCCCAGAGAGCTTGAAAGCGGCATCCTCGTGCTCACCCGGAGCCACACCAATCATGTCTCTGATGCTGCCATGCCAGAAATCCGCCCAGAAATACAGGGCCGCATTGCTCAAATCCTCAGCAGATAGCTTTGAGATTCTTGCCACCAGTTCATTTAGGTCCAACCTTGTGAGGGAAGCATCCAACGATATGCCCAGCTTCTTTTCCATGAAATCGCCCATAGGAGAGCCTTTGTACTTCTTTCGGCTCTCTTCGGGTATCATATTCAAGAAGCTCATGAAGCCTTCAATTACCTCTTTTCTACTCAGATCCCCCATAAACTCGTCGTCGCACTCGATGATACACAGGAAGTCACCTTCCCAATCCTTTGACGCTTCTTTGTACTCCTCGCTTCTCTTTGCGAGCTCCAACACCCCCTCTACCCATTCCTTTGACGGGAATATAGCCATTTCCCTACCTCCAATCTTATGTTTTCTTCCTTATACATAATAATCCCCCTCAGACAACAGAATCAATATTGAATCAGCTATATATCCACCGAGACGACCACTCCTTGGTAGTTCATAAACTTAAAAAGCTTGGTTTTATAACGCCTTTGCTGCTTAACTGCACCCATATATTGCACGATGGTCTGCCCCTTAGCGAAAGCAGAGCGAAAAATTGGCAAACTAGATTGCGAGGAATAGAACGATTATTCTTGATGTGACCGTAATATCACATTACAATCAATTTGTCAATTAGTTCCATTGACAAGTAATGTGAAAAGAGCTACGCTACCACACAAGCTAAGCTGAACAAACTTAAATCTATTTTTACAAATGAGAGGATAGAGAGCAGTATCAACTAAATAAGGGTGAAGAAATGAACCTAGACTTCAGTGAAGAGCAGAAAATGTTTCGGGCTGCGGCAAGAGATTTCCTAGCTAGTGAGTGCCCCAAGAGTAAGGTTAGAGAGCTTGAGGAAAGTGAGAAGGGACACGATCCAGAACTATGGAGAAAGGTAGCGGACCTGGGATGGATTGGGTTAATCATTCCTGAACAATATGGGGGTTCTGGATCGGAGTTCACAAGCCTTGTGGTCCTCTTCGAGGAGATAGGAAGGAACATTTTCCCATCTCCTCTTTTTTCTACAGTGGTTCTTGGTGCTCTGCTCATACTCCAATATGGAAATGAGGAGCAGAAGCAGAAGTTCCTTCCCCGCATAGCTCGTGGAGAGACTATTATGTCCCTGGCTCTTATTGAATCCTCTGCCAGTTATGAGCCATCGTCGATCAGAGTAAAGGCAGAGCTTCAGGAAGGCGGTTATGTTATCAATGGCATCAAGCTTTTTGTAAACGATGCCGGGGTGGCAGATTACCTCTCGGTAGTGGCCAGGACTGCCGAGAAAGCGGACCCCAAGGAAGGGATCACGCTATTCCTAGTGGATGCTGAAAGCCCTGGGATAAGGATAGAAGTAATGCCCACTATAGCTCGTGATAAGCAATGTGAGGTTTCTTTCAGTGACGTCAGGGTACACCCAGGGGATATCTTGGGAGAGGAAGGCAGAGGTTGGAAGATAGTAGATAGAATCTTGGAGCAGGCTGCTGTGTTAAAATGCGCCGAGTCGGTGGGTGCGATGGAGGCGGTAGTGGATATGACCACCGAATACGCAAAGGAAAGGGTGCAATATGGGAAGGCTATCGCTTCTTTCCAGGTTATTCAGCACTACCTAGCCAACATGACCGCCCGCACCCTTACAGCTAAGGGCATGACCTATAGGGCATCCTGGATGGTTCAACAGGGTATGCCATGCACTGTAGAGGTCTCAGCAGCTAAAGCCTGGGCTAATGAGGCATATAAGTTCGTTACCGAAAGGGCAGTGCAAATTCACGGTGCCATTGGAATGACCAGAGACCACGATATAGGGCTTTACTACAGGAGAGCTAAAGCAGCAGACGTAATCTTTGGGGATACTGATCTCCACCATGAAAGGGTAGCCCAGCAACTGTGGCCGGGCATTAGACCCTGATGGTAAAATATAGCCGAAATTCTAAAGCAGGATGAGCAGGTTCAGCATTCTGTCTTTACCCCAAGCGATCACCCGTATGAGGGGAACTCGACGGTTTGGATTCAGGATTAATAAAAAGTTAGGGTAGTGTGATGCAGGTCTAATTTGGAGGTGGAGAAAGAAGCTCAAATGCCGTTTGTGCCAGCAGTATGTGATTACAACCCACAGACTGTTCCGCGCTGGCAGTGCAGTATTTAACCTATCTCATGAGTCTTTGTTAGATTTAGCTGAAAGGGAATGGCGAAACATAATATGAAGACAAGAGAAGTAGTACTGGTAGACTATGCACGAACTCCAGAAGGAAGAGGAGCAGCAAAGGGAAAGCCAGGGTTTTTCGATGCTTGCCGTTCCGATGATTTGGGCATAGTTGTAATAGAGGATTTAATACGGAGAACAAACATAGACCGTAGCACAATTGACGGCATATACTCGGGCTCACCAAACCTGAGTTACATACAGGGTAATATGGGTAGAGCAATGGCCTTAATGACCTGTGGTTATGACACACCTGGTCTGACTGTTGACCGGGCTTGTACTTCCGGCATGACCACCGGGATGATTGCCACAATGGAAATTATGTTGGGCTACGGAGATATTTATATCGCCGGTGGGATAGAGAGCTGCTCTAGCTTTCCCATTCCTACAATCACTCCTGACTCCGATATAGCCGCAATGCTGGAGAAGTTTGGTAGGGAGCGCTACTGGCCAAATCCAAAGCTATTCAGCATGGTTGATATCAGTATATTGGTAGGTATGGGTCTAACTGCTGAAAGGCTGGCGAAAGACTATAACCTTACCAGGGAGGACCATGACCAATGGGCATTGCGAAGCAATATGAGGGCCGCGGCGGCTCATCGAGAAGGTCGGTTTAAAAACGAGATAATCCCAATGGAGGCGAAAACAGCGGGTGGGACTATACAGACTGTTGATTATGATGAAACTGTGAGACCTGATTCAAGCATTGAGAAGATACGCAGCCTGCCGCCACTCTATTCGGCCGATGGGGTTATAACTGCTGCCAGTGCATCTACTGAGAATGATGCGGCCGCATTCGGTGTATACATGTCCAAAGAGAAAGCGAAGGAATTGGGATTGGTGCCAATGTGTACCATAAAGGAGATGGCCCATGTAGCATGTGAACCAGGGCTAATGGGATATAGCGCTATCAAAGCGACGAGGAAGGCTCTAGAGAGGTCGAATTTATCGGTGGATGAAATAGATGTGTGGCAGTCCAACGAGGCATTTGTCACTGTCCCTCTAGCACTATGCAAAGATTTGGGCATAGACCCGGAGAAGGTGAATGTTAATGGATGCGCATGTTGCATTGGACACGCTATAGGTGCAAGCGGGATGCGAGTGCTTGGAACTACTGCTTATGAAATTAACCGCACGAGGTCCAGATATGGCTGTTCATCTATATGTGGTGGCTGGGGTCAAGGAACGGCAGTCATTATGGAAAGGGAGGATTACCGGGATGGTCGTCGTGCCTGGGAACTGGGTGGAGTCCCAACACCAGCACGCTACCCATATACTGATCCATTCCCTGGGTTTCCCCCTGAAGCTTTGGCAGAATTTTAAATAGGGCTGTTAGTAATGCAGGCACCCTTGAGATTCACCACTGATTTTTGTTTTCTACTGAGCGCGATATGGTTGTTGAGATTAACCATCCCACGTTGGGCAAAGTGAAGCAAGTGGGAATCCCTATAAAGTTGTCGGAGACGCCCGGAGCCATAAGACGGCCGCCTCCTCACCGCGGTGAACACACCGAGGAAATCCTTTTGGAGCTCGGCTACAACAGGCAAGCAATTGATAAACTTAGGTCAAGTGAAGCTATAAAATAGATCGCTTTGGAAAGGGATTAGAACATGGCAAAGCCATTGGAAGGTATAGTTGTATTAGATGACTCCATGTATGAGGTAGGACCCAGATCAACCATGTTCTTGTCTGATATGGGAGCTACAGTTATCAAGGTTGAGCCACCGGAAGGGGAGTTTTTTAGATCATATAGTAATCTTATGCCCGGGGCAGAGAGACAGCTTTCCATTTCAAACCGCAATAAGAAGGGAATCCGCCTGAACTTGAAAACTGAAAAGGGCAAGCAAATACTTATGGCGTTGGTTAAAAAGGCAGATATATTCGTTGAAGCCTTCCGCCCAGGGGTCACAAAGGAGCTGGGTATCGATTACCAAACCTTGAAGAAGATCAATCCCGGCATAATATACCTCTCCATAGCCATATATGGTCAAACCGGACCCTATCACCAGATTAGAGGATTCGATATCATAGCCCAAGCGATGGGAGGGATGCTATGCTATTATGACCCTCCTCCAAAAATGCAGTTCCTACCCATCTCAGACTTGACATCACCGGTTTATGCCGCTCTTGCCGTTCTATTGGCACTATACTACAGGCAGCAGACCGGCATAGGGCAGCACATTGACCTATCCTGCCAGGATGTGATGTATTCAACTAACTTTCTGGCTACAAGTTACAATTGCCTAAAGGGTCATGTAGATGAGTTTACACTGAACTCCATAGCTGGCGTCTACCCCCACGGACAATATCCCAAACTTATTTATGGCTTCTATAAGACCAGGGATGAAAATTACCTATTTATTGCGCCCCTTAAGGAGGAGCACTGGGAGGGATTCGTGGATGCAATCGGAAGTAACGAGCTTATGGATAAAAAGAGGTATGGTAGTCTGATGCTGCGCGCACGGCACAGTGAAGAGGGTGCTCGCATTGCAGAACATTGGGTAGCTGCTAGGAGCAGTGATGAAGTGAAGAGGATAATGGATGAGGCGGGAGTACCTTGCGAACCAGTAATTACCGAGGATGAATTGAAAGAAGATCCGCAGCTTAATGCCAGAGAGATGTTGGTTGAAGTGGAGTGTGCTGACCTCGGCAAGTTCAAGATACCCGGCGTGCCAATAAAGCTTTCAGAGACACCTGGCGGCATAGAATCACCAGCCCCCAAATTGGGTGAGCACACCGAAGAGATACTTACCACCTTATTAGGTTACAGCAAGGAGGAGATAGTCAGACTGAGAGAGCAAGAGGTTATATAGGCGGAAAGCAATGGCAATGGCACTAGAAGATGTGCGAGTACTCGATTTATCAGGGTTCATAGCGGGTGCCTACGGCACCAGGATCTTAGCAAGCTTTGGGGCAGAGGTAATTATGGTCGAACCCGTAACGGGATCATTTATGAGGTCAATAGTTTCAATTGAACCGGGAGTGCTGCCCCTGTCTTCGCTGGTAAACCACGATAAAAAGAGTGTGGCCTTGAACCTGAAGTATAAAAATGGCAAGGATATATTCAAGGAATTGGCAGCCAAGGCAGATGTGCTGGTAGAGACTTTCAGGCCGGGGACAATGGCCACGCTAGGTCTTGATTACGAGAGCCTAAGGAAGGTCAACCCAAGGCTTGTATATTTGTCGCAAACAGCGTATGGACAAACCGGGCCTTATTCCAGGGATATAGGATATGATGGTGGCGTTCAAGCCACATCGGGTATGCACACTCTACGCGAGCATCCCGAGGTAGCGCCCCCTATATTTGCCGACATTGTATCATCTGTTTACGGGGTATTGGGGGTTATGATTGCTTTACTCTATCGACAGAAAACCGGGCAGGGACAATATATCGACCTATCAATGAACGATGCTATCTTTAGCCAGAACTACTTGGAACACTTGAAGATTGTCTGGGAAGGCCTACCCAATTTCATAATAGACATGTCTTGCCACCCGCCAAGGTGCTTACTGGGTAGCTTCAAGTGTAAGGATGGGTATGTAGTGAACTCCTTCCTTCAAGAGAAACAGTGGGCAGCAGCAGCAGATGTAATAGGGGAAAAACAGATGGTGGAAGACGAAAGGTTTGCTAACATACTTAGTCGGGCGCAGAATGATGAAGCTGCCAGCTCTATAATAGAGGGTTGGACCAGTAACCACACGAGGGATGAAATCGTAGATGCGATGGTGGAGGCGGGAGTTCCCTGTGCCAAAGTTCTCACCCTGGAGGAAGTGGAGGAAGACCCCCAGCTTCGCTCAAGGGATATGCTGCTCGAGCTAAATGACCCTGATTTTGGCAAGGTTAAAGTGGTTGGGATTCCGTTCAAGCTTTCGGAGACACCTTCCATAATAAGGACCCCCGCCCCCAGGTTGGGTGAGCATACTGAAGAGATACTTATCTCCCTACTAGGTTACAGCAAAGAGGAAATTGCTAAACTGAGAGGACATGGCGTCATAGCTTAGTCAAGGAGGTTAAAGGATGGACTTCCAGTTTACCCCGGAGGAAGAGGCATTAAGGAAGGAACTTGATGATTTCTTCAAGAGGGAGATGAAGGATGCCCCAAGTCAATGGGGCGCATCGATGGAGGCTATTTTCAGCGAAGAATGTTGGGGCTTCTTTAAGGAGATGGCCAGGAAGCTTGGAGATAAGGGGTGGCTCTCCCGTCCATGGCCCAAGGAATATGGAGGGGTGGATGCCCCCCTGACGGAGCAGTATATCTTCAGCGATGTGCAGGGATATAATCTTGGGGCAGGGGTCGACCCAATGGGCATACTTATGCTCGCCCCGACCCTTGTATTCTGGGGGACGCATGAGCAGAAGAAAGAATACTTGCTTCCCATGGCACGGGGAGAGCTATTTTGGGCTCAGTTGTGGAGCGAGCCCAATGCAGGCTCGGACCTTGCGTCCCTCACCACCAGCGCCGTAAGGGAGGGGGACTACTATATAATAAATGGGCAAAAGACTTGGAGCAGTGGGGCCCACCATGCCGATTGGGGTTTTGGAGTTTTCAGGACCGGGTTTGATCCCGAGATTCACCGAAGGGGGCGGGGGCTTTCATTTATCCTTGTCGATATGAAGACGCCAGGCATTTCGGTACGTCCTATACTCAGTATGAACAGTGCCCACCTGTTCAACGAGGTCTTTTTCGATAATGTGAGGGTTCCGGTACGTAACCTCGTTGGTGAGGAGAACAATGGTTGGACTGTTTCCCAAATCACCTCGAACTACGAGCGATCTATGGTTATGCTGACTTCCGGGCTGAGACGCATCTTTGATGATTTAGCGGAATTTTGCGGGGAGAAACAATGGGATGGTAGAATCCTGGCTGAAGACCCCCTTGTCCGGAATAGAATGGGGGAGTTAGCAGTCGAAATGGAGGTAGCCCGCAGCCTTTCTCTACATGTGCTGTGGAAGCAGATGACAGTTACAACTATTGAAGACGTTGCAACTCCGGCCTGCACCGCTAAGGTCTTGGTCACCGAGCTAAATGAGCACCTTACCAATACCGGCTGTCAAATCATGGGACATTATGGGACACTAAAGGATTCCAAATGGGCACCGCTTAAGGGTTACTTCGAGAATAGCTATCAGATATGCAAGGGTTTGAGTATTGCAATGGGCAGCAACGAGATTATGAGAAATATTATCTGTTGGGTCGGGATGGGTCTTCCCAGAATAAGAGGAGGTTGACCAGGAATGGGATATGCTGTTCTAGCCTTTCGCCCTCGCTAGTGAGTGCCCCAAGAGTAAGGTTAGAGAGCTTGAGGAAACTGAGAAGGGAAATGTCCCATGACTATAAAGGACGATAGCGGACCTGGAATGGATAGGGTTAATCCTTCCTTAACAATATGGGAGTTCTAAAGCGGAGTTCACAAGAATTGCACGGTGACTCATGGTGGTTTGCCCTTATCATTCACCCCTTATATAACATAGCTATTATGGCCGAGTTGCAATTGCAGATAACATGAATCGGCCAGACCTGGCGGTCTCTCCTAACCCTACCTGCCCAATCATAGGGATGCACTCCACAGTTTCATCCAATAACCCGTCGGATTGTAGATAACATACCTATCGAGATATACATCGAGATACACACCACAAGATACTATGCTTCCTCATCCGGGTACTGTGGCGACGCCTCACCTTGGCTTTCTACTATGCGTGGATACCTGCCTTTTGATACCTCCTCCTTGATGCCAAGTAGCTGAACGGAGTGCCACCAATTATCCCCAAAGTCGAATAGATAGAGAAACCTCTTCTTTTCCTGCAAACCCAGCGAGTCAATCGTCGCTTCTCTAGAGTTCCTGGCATCGCTTTCTGGATCGGGAAGCCCGTACTCTGATGAATGATCCCAGGGCTTATTACTTAAGAAGAAGGCATAGAGATGTTCATCGTAGCGTTCGTATGCTTTGAATATAGCCTGGTGCAGGTGATGGAGCGTCTGGGTGCCCTTTACCTCAATCTTGCGCCATACCCGGAGCGATTCCTTGAGGCTAACCTTAAATGTGTAGATCGTCACCGACTTACCCTTTGGTGGCTGCGGCGTTTTGTTTTTGGATTCAAAGGCCTGCAGAAATGCTTCAGGAATATCTTGGTGCTCAGTTTGAGCCTGTCGCATTGTCTGCTCGCTTCGGCATACGGATATAAGCCAGCTAATAGCGCCCTTGGCATCGAGCCAGCCGATGCCAAACATGGCAACATAGGTAATGGCCTCATTTTTATCGCCAAAGCCCACATATTCCGGTAATTGCTTGGGTAAACTCTTTTCACCGGTGAGGTATAGCACAACATGGCGGTTATGCTCCAATGCTTTTAGAAGGCGCTTTCGAGATTCCGGACTATCGCCCTGTTTAATAAAGGTAACCAGCGCCTCCGTATAGAGCCAATCTGCTGTAGGCTCATCATACTGCCCCAATAGCCCTTGCAGGGCATCAATTTCACCCAATTCCAGTAGAGACGCAGCCAGGGCGTAGCGGATTCCCTGGTTGTCACTAGGATTAAGCCTGAGCATGTCCCGATAGTGCCCTACAGCCTCCCAGCGTTTTCCCACATCCCACAGACACTGGGCAAGTCCGACTCGGGCTCGCATATACGGGCGTGTTTCCAGGATACCCCAAAACCCCCCGACATCTTCAGTGAATGTACTGGCTCCTAGGGCTCGCTCCCCAGCCTCAACTCCAGCCCGGTAAAGCTCGAGTGCCCGCTCGACATTCTGGCCGGTTTCCTCGGCTAAAAGCACATAAGCATCAGCGCAGTCAGCAGAAATCTTCAGTGCTCTATGGGCCTCTTTTACCCTATCCCTCTTACTCTGCATATCCCACGCTTGATATATTATTTCTTGTGCCTCCTCTAATGGACCGCTTGGTGCCCACTCGGGTAACCCCCCAGAGGACATGAGGTTCTTCAGGTATTTTTCTAGCTCATCCTCAGATTCGAATTCACGCTCCTCAGCGAGCTTTTTTATGATAGCCATCTCCTTTTCCATGGCGAGACGAGCCTTATGTACATCGAAATTCTCAGGAACATTTTTATTGGTTTTTTTCTTTTTATCTCTCTCCGACATTCCTGACCCCCTCATAAAACTTGATGCCCTAATTTTATCACGTCCCCTAAACCTCTGCATATAGGATATACCCTCTATAAATGTGAAAGTAGAAATATAAATAGGTTTAAACTGGAAACTGGCGAGGCACGGTGTAGCATTCATGAGAATATTTAAATTCCCATTCTCGAGCCTCAGTTCCTGAATTGGTTCCTGCTACGCCCGGCACAGTTGCGGCATGGCACTCAACCCGCCAAGCCGCTTTCTGCTATGCCTACCCATAATGCGTAGCTGCGGGAGATATGGCACACTGAGATTGGCGCTCCCCAGAACAGGATTGTAGAACTCTGCGAACTATGCCCTGATGCCCCAGATTTTTTCAACCTCTGACCTGATATTCGGGCCTGTGCTTCACCACCCCAGCATGAACACTGACCTTTTCATTACAGTGGGGAACTAGCTCCCATCGGAAGGCTTATCTTAAGTCCAATAGTGGAGCCATCATGCCATTATGACAGTGATTTTAGCAGAGCCTGGTGGGGTAATTTATTAAAGCTCTTTCCTTTTCTAAAGGCGCACAACGCCAGGTTTAATGCACTAACCTCAAGTAAGAGGGCTGGGTGGAAAAAGCTTTTCTTTCCAACAGAGGGAGAACCGTAGTGACATCGAACCCCAGGTTACCTTAATCAGGGCAATGTCACAAACTATTATCTCAATCCATTCTACACTGGCGGTTCCCAGCTAGCAAGAAGCGTCAGCCCAGTAAAATCAACCAAACACCACACAACACTTTATTGTTGTACCGCCTGTTTCTATGGTAAACTGTACTGGCGATATCACTAAACAATTGGGTTTTTAGTCGCCCACAATAGGCCTCAAAAGGTCTCCTGGACACACTATTCTGAAATGGCGAAGGTTAATCCTCGACTCAAATAGACTTATAGCGGCATATACGAAGGCGTTTCTAAGCTCTGAAAAAGTAGGAGGTGACAATGATAGGGATAACATCGTACGGTGCCTACATCCCTTGGCACCGGATAGACCGGCAGAATTTCCTTAAAGCCTGGGGGGGCTTTGCCATGCCAGGAGAGAAGGCGGTGGCCAGCTATGATGAGGATAGCCTGACCATGGCAGTAGAGGCAGCCATAGACTGCCTGAAAGATATAGATCCACATAACGTAGATGGCCTCTATTTTGCCACTACCACCTCTCCCTATAAGGAGAAGCAATGCTCTGCCTTAATGGCCTTGCCCCTCGATCTGCGTCGGGATATACGCACTGCTGATATAACCACCTCGCTACGCTCGGGGACAACCGCTATGTCCCTGGCCCTGGATACTATTAAAGCCGGTACGGCAAATAGCATCCTGGTAACCGCGGCTGATAGCCGCATGGCAGCCCCGGGCGGCATGCTGGAGCAGGGCCTGGGCGATGGCGCCGCCGCCCTTCTCCTGGGCAGGGATAATGTCATTGCCGAGATTAAGGAGAGCTATTCCATATCGGATGAGCTGGCGGGGACCTGGCGTTCTGAGAGCGACACCTTTGTTCGCGCCTGGGAAGACCGCATGGTGCTGGACGAGGGCTACTCCAAGGTTTTACCCGATGCCATATCCGGCTTGATGGGTAAGTGTGGCCTCTCGCCCAAAGACCTCACCAAGGTCGTTTTCGACCCCTCCGGCGATGTGAGAAGGCACGGCCGTGCAGCGGCGGCGCTGGGTTTTGACCCCTCTCAGCTCCAGGACCCGTTTAGCCTCTTTATGAGTGTGGGTATAACCGGCTGTGCTATGGCTCCGATGATGCTGGTGAGCGCCCTGGAGGAGGCCAAGCCGGGAGATAAGATACTCTTTGCCGGATACGGAAATGGCGCCGATGCGTTTCTTATGGAGGTAACCGAAGCCATAGAAAAGCTGGGGGAGCGCCGCGGGATGAAAAGCCATTTGGAGTCCAAGCGGATGCTGGAAAACTATAATGACTATCTGCGCTGGCGTGAGCTGGTCCCGCTGGAGATGGCGAGGAGGCCCGAGAAGCAGCACATCCGCTTATCGGCCATATGGCGGGAGAGGAGGGTGCTCCTCGGACTGTGGGGCGTCAAGTGCAGGCGCTGCGGCACCCCGCAGTATGACAACGGTGCCATGAGCACGTCACCCATCCGCGTGTGTGCCAAGTGCCAGGCGCAGGATGATTTCGAGGACTATAACTTTGCTGGGAGGAAAGCCAAGGTCTTCAGCTTCACCCATGATCAACTGGCCCAGGTCGCCGATCCACCCGCCTCGGTCGTGCTGATCGACTTCGAGGGAGGGGGAAGGGCGTTCTTCGATCTCACCGATCGGGCCCCGGACAAGATCGAGGTGGGGACTGAGGTGGAGATGACCTTCAGGAAGCTGCAATTCGATCGGGGCATCACCAACTACTTCTGGAAGGCCAGGCCGATAAGGTGTTAAAGGAGGCAAGAGATGTCAGGGAGTATTAAGGATAGAGTCGCCATTGTAGGTATGGGCTGCACCAGGTTTGGCGAGCTGTGGGATAAAGGCCCCGGCGACCTGATTGTGGATGCGGTGAGCGAGGCCTACGCCGATGCCGGCGTCGAGGCTAAAGATATCGAGGCCGTGTGGGTAGGCACCCTTTTCAGTGGAATGGGAGGTCGCTCCGTCAGCGAGCCGTTGAAGCTGCAGTACCTTCCGGTTACCCGGGTAGAGAATGCCTGCAGCTCTGGCCACGAGGCGATAAGGGGTGCCTCCTATGCTGTAGCCGCCGGTATTCACGACGTTTGCCTTGCGGTAGGCTTCGAGAAGCTGAAAGACGAGGGCATGAGCGGCCTACCGGGCATGGAGAATCGCACCAATACCCACTACCAGTCGAGCATGCCCGGGGTCTTCGCTATTATGGCCACCAGGTACTTCAACCGCTACGGCTTGAGCCCCGAAGAGGGTAAGACCATGCTGGCCAAGATATCGATCAAGAGCCACCACAACGGCACACTCAATCCCAAGGCCCATTTGAGAAGGGAGTTAACCCTGGAGCAGGTTTTAAACGCTCCAATTATCGCCTGGCCACTGGGTCTGTTCGACTGCTGTGGCGTCTCCGACGGCGCTTCCGCCGCTATCATCACCCGCGCTGATATTGCCAAGAAGTTCCGCCCCGATCCGGTGTACATAAAGGCACTTCAGATATGCGCCAGCCCTACATCGGGCCGGATGACCTCAGAATATGACTATACCCACGTCGAAGAGGCTTACCGTGCCGGCGTGGCTGCCTACGAGGAGGCGGGTATTAAAGATCCCCGAAAGGAGATAAGCATGGCCGAGGTCCACGACTGCTTCTCCATCACTGAGGCAGTCACTATGGAGGACATGCAGTTCAGTCCCAGGGGGCGGGTGAAGGATGACATTGAGGCGGGCACTTTCCACCTCGACGGCGCTCTGCCGGTGCAACCCGATGGAGGGCTGAAGTGCTTCGGACACCCCATAGGTGCTTCCGGTATCAGGATGATATACGAGCTATACCTCCAGCTTCAGGGCAGGGCTGATAAGCGTCAGATAAAGGAGCCGAAGATGGGCCTCGCTCATAACATGGGCAGTGAGCCCTACGCTCCTGTAGTTAGCGTCTGCATTGTTGGGCTCTAGCCCCACATACTCCACTTCCAGACTTACCCCATGCCAGCAAAGAGAAGGAGCGGGACGGCACGAAATTCGACCTCGAGTTTCCCGATGAGTCAAATGTTGCCGTTGCTCTGAAGATGCTTAACTTAGTACATTGCTCGCCATGCCAACCAGAGTATTATCCAAGCTCCGACCCTATAATTAGACGAGCAGGATAAGGTAAGGAAGAGTTTAAACTATCGAGGGTAATAGTATGGAGGTGTAGTGTGTTTGACCGGCAGAAGCTCGCGGAGATTAAAAAATCCCGGGCAGAATGGGAAAGGGAAGCCTCTGAGTCTCCCCAGAGGCGAGATCGTTTCGTTACCACCTCGGGGATTCCCATTGAAAGGCTCTACACCCCGGAGGACATCGCCGGGCTTAACTACCTAGCAGAGCTTGGCTTCCCCGGCAAATACCCTTTTACCCGTGGCATTCACCACACAGGGCATCGCGGACAGCTCTGGACCATGCGCATGTTCGCTGGCTACGGTAGCGCAGAGGAGACCAATGCCCGCTTCAAATACCTTCTTGATCATGGGGAAACCGGTCTAAGCGTTGCCTTCGATATGCCTACCCTCATGGGCTACGATACCGACGCCCCCCAGGCGGCTGGGGAGTTTGGCAAGTGTGGCGTTGCCATCTCATCCCTCGCCGATATGGAGGTGCTTTGGGATGGCATCCCCCTCGACCGGGTAACCACATCGATGACCATCAACAGCCCTGCCGGTATCATCTGGGCCATGTACATCGCCGCCGCTGAGAAGCGGGGCATTCCCATGCAGAGGCTCGGAGGTACCATACAGAACGACATCCTCAAGGAATATATCGCCCAGAATGAGTACATCTTCCCTCCGATACCTTCCATGCGCCTCATTGTAGACACCTTCGAGTTCGGGACGAGGAACCTGCCCAACTGGAACACCATCAGCATCAGCGGCTATCATATTCGGGAGGCGGGAGCCACTGCTGCCCAGGAGCTGGCCTTCACTCTCGCTGACGGGCTGACCTATGTCCAGGCAGGTGTGGACCGGGGCCTGAAGGTGGACGACTTCGCCCCCAAGCTCAGCTTCTTCTTCAATGTGCACAACGACTTCTTCGAGGAGATCGCCAAGTTCCGCGCCGCCCGCCGTATCTGGGCCAGGGAGATAGAGCGCCGTTTTAAACCCCAAAGTGAGCGCTCCCTGTGGTTTCGCTTCCATACCCAGACCGCGGGCTGCTCCCTGACCGCACAACAGCCGGAGAACAATATCGTGCGCGTCACCCTTCAAGCACTGGCCTCAGTTCTGGGAGGGACCCAGTCGCTGCACACCAACTCCATGGATGAGGCCTGGGCGCTCCCCGCGGAGAAGGCAGCCCTCATCGCGCTTCGGACCCAACAGGTCATCGCCCATGAGAGCGGGGTCACCTCAAGCATCGACCCCCTTGGTGGCAGCTTTATGGTGGAGGCGCTCACCGAAAAAATGGAGCAGGCTTGCTATAGCTACTTCCAAAGGATCGATTCCCTGGGCGGGGTGCTCCCCGCTATCGAGAAGGGCTTCTTCCAGCGGGAGATCGCCGAGGCTGCACACCGCTACCAGCGAGAGATCGAGAGCGGGGAGCGTATCATTGTCGGCATAAACGACTATGTTATCTCAGAACCCGTGACCATCCCTATCCTAGAGATGGATAAGGCAGGGGAGAAAAGGCACCTGGATAGGTTGAATCGGGTGCGCCAGGAGCGAAGCGCTACCGATGTTACTGAAAGGCTTAGCGAGCTAAAACGAGCCGCCCAGGGCACTGAGAACCTCATGCCCCATATCCTGGAAGCGGTGCGATCCTATGCCACCCTGGGCGAGATCTGCGGCGTTCTGCGAGAGGTCTTCGGGGAATACAGGCCGACTGAGTTCATATCATAAGGTGGTAGTGGGAGCACATCGCCTCCGATTTAAACCACAAGGCAGCTCAGGATACGGCTGTCCTGTGACTTGACTTCATAGCCACAATAAACAGCAATGAATTGAAAGTGAGAAGAGCGATGAAAGTGCTACTGACGGGGCCATTCGGAAACATCGGTACCGTTACCATCGAAAACCTGCTCCAGCAGGGGCACCAGGTGAGATGTTTCGATCTTAAAACGAGTGATAACGAAGAAAAGGCGATGAGATTCGAACACAAGATAGAGACGACGTGGGGAGATGTACGCAAGCCTGAGGACATGGCAGTTGCTATGCAGGATCGGGATGTGGTTATCCACCTGGCGTTTATTATCCCGATCACCAGTGAGATTGACCCCGAGGGGTCTCGGAAGGTAAACGTGGAGGGCACCCGGAACCTTCTCGACGCTATGAAGAAGGCCTCTCCGACGCCCAGGATCTTGTTCGCTTCATCGACCACGGTCTTCGGCCCGACGCAGGATCAACCGCCGCCGCGGAAGGCCTCCGATCCGGTCAACCCAACACAGCACTACACCCGCCATAAAGTGGAGTGCGAACAGATGGTCAGGGACTCTGGATTGGACTGGGTCATCCTCCGTTTCTCTGCTGTAACCCCAGTAGCATTCAGGTTTGATCCTACCATGTTCTACCTCTCTCCAGATTCGCGTATAGAGTTCGCTCATTTTCGAGATGTAGGCCTGGCAGTGGCAAATGCCATAAGCTGTAATGAGGCGTGGGGCAAGGTACTACTCATCGGAGGAGGTCCGGGGAGCCAGATGTACTATCGAGACTACATCAGGCGTTCCATGGAGACCGTTGGTGTAGGCAGGTTACCAGATAATGCCTTTGGAACTATACCCTCTTCATTAGATTGGATAGATACGACCGAGAGCCAGAGGCTTCTTAATTACCAGAAACACACTTTCGAGGATTGGCTCAAGGAGAGGGCAGCGTTACTGGGGTTCAAGCGGTATATGATTCGTGCGCTCCGTCCTATATACCGGGGCCGGATGTTGCGGCAATCACCTTTTTATAGAGCTAAGGGCGAGGATTAATGAAGGTGGCGTGTAACGGGCGTTCAGGGAATCGATTAACTCCCTCAGGAAGATAACCCCCCGCAACACCGGACCAAAGACCAAACAGCAGCGACATCCCTTTTAGATCTATTATTTTTACATCCTGATATATTTCTTTTCGCCCATGCCGCTGAACCCGTCAAAACAGATCTGGTTGCCATCGGGATCGACGATGTAACCTTCAAAGCTGCCGGTCGGGCCATGGTAACGAGTCTCCATAAGAACCAGATTTAGATAGACCGGCATGTCCTCAAGTGGCGTGAAGTGTAGCCGGACCATGCCGTAGTCATCCCGCACTTCCCAGATTTGCTCAACGCCCGAGGGCCTAGTGATCTTAATAGGTGGCAGCGTATACATTTTACCATCCAGCCACAGGCAGTTTTCATTGTATTTCTCGTGGTTCCGTACCTGATTGTCTGTAAGGTTGAAGCCGACAAGTCGGCCCCTGTCATCATAGCCGAGGGCCGTGACCCAGTCATATTTCATGACATATGGATAGTAGCCCTTGTGGTCATCGATGATCATGCAGCTTGAGTTTTTAGTAAATTCAGTCGTTTGATCGCCAATTGTGAGACTACCATCAGCTGGCATGAGGGCTTTATGTGAGTAAAGAGGGCGGTTTTCCGCAAAGGGCTGTACGATCACAATGGGCTCGGTTTCGTGGTAACCGGTAAAGGAGGCCCGGCAGTCCGGCAGACCCTGAAAGCTATGCATGTTGAAATCCACAGTAATTCGGCCGTATTTAAGCTTGTTATAGATATCTATATTGAAATTGCCGCTGTGATAGTAACAGTGCGAATCACCGAGACCACTGGGAACCTTGAGCTGCCAAAAGGGAACCTTGCGCTCATAGCGGTACATGCGGCCCTCACTCTTGTGATAGGCCATGACAAGGGCAATTCCGATTATCTTGGCGTTGTAAACTGCCAGGCAGACGAACCATTCCTCGTTGGCGATTTGGAAAGCCTCCCATTCCTTAAGCCTCAGGTATTTAAATACCCGGGGCAAGCTAAAGCCAAGCGGCTTTTCAGCATCCAGCAGGTTGATATACTCAATAAGCCCGCTAAAGGTGCCCATGTTGCAGCGTCCGTTGGTCACTGCTTCCCTTGGAGCGGGTAAGACTTCTCTTCTGTATTTCTTCATAAAAAATCCACTGTTTGCTCGGTTAACAGTTGGTATGCACCCACATGACTGTACAGGCAGGGTTAAGAGAGTCTGGCGGTGTACCACGGTCTCTACCTAAACAAGCAGAGACTCTTCAAACTCATTCGGTGAGTGCTAACCCAGAGCCAAATGAATAATGCGCTATACCATGACCTAGTTAACAATTTCATCTTGTGTGCTATCCTTGATAGTCTTCTGAAAGAAGAGAGCTTATCCTGAAGATATTAACTGCCGCTGAGAACCAAGAGGGTTCTAATAAGAATTACTGTCACAATTTGGGTTCTCCCCGTTTTATTGCTATCTCACCGCAGCAAATCCTATTAAAGCGCACACAAGGATATTAATGAAGAAATACCACCTCAATACCAGCCTTGTTCTCAGTTACCTCGCATGTAGTCCCTTTGCCACGGCGTTCGAATCGCAGGTTTATGGTCCCTCTGCCAATATGTAGATTTTGCACTGAGGCAGCGCCAATCCATTGTGGCAATCTGGGGTTTACGTAGAGCCTTTTCGAGTGAATATCAGCCTTCAAGCCCAGCATCGATTGAAAGAGCAATATGGCACTGCCGGCAGCCCAAGCTTGAGGACTGCAGCTAACGGGATATGCTACTGGTACAGCAGGAATCTCCCTCTCACGAGCGAATCCACAGAAGAGTTCCGGTAGGCGGTTACTGGTAAAGAACATGCTAGCCTCGAAGAGCTGTGACGTTATCGCTTCCATCTCGTCAAAGTAGCCATATCGCCTCATACCAGCTATAATCAGGGAGTTGTCGTGGGGCCAAATACTCCCCTGATGGTAGCTCATCGGGTTGAACCTGGGGCTTCTGCTGGTGACAGTTCGTATACCCCAGCCACAAGACATATCCCGTGCACTAAGACGCTTAACCAGTCGTCGTGCCTTCTCATCGTCGACTATCCCGCAAAACAGGCAATGCCCCGGATTCGACGTCACCAGGTCTATTGGCTTTTTGTTACCATCGATTCCCTGGGCAAAGAACTGCTTATCTTCCAGCCAGAAATCGCGGTTAAATCTACTCTTCAAGCTTGACGCCTTTTCGGTAAGCCCATGAGCAATATCGGTATCTCCCTTTTGGCGCAAGAGCTCCGCCATATCAGAGAGGGCTCTATAGGCATAGCCCTGGACTTCAACCAGGGCTACCGGTGGCTCAACGGGAGTACCATCCGGGTAGGTAATTGAGGCACGGCTATCCTTCCAGCCCTGATTTCTTATTCCGCCTGAGGAACGGCTAAAATATTCTATGTAGCCATCGCTATCAAGGTCACCATAGCTTTCCATCCACTTAAGAGCGCCCTTTGCTGCCGGTATTATTTCCTCGTATAGTACGTTATCATCAAGCCACCTCATCGTTTCGGCGAACAAGATCAAAAAGAGAGGGGTAGCGTCAACGCTGCCATAATATGCAGAGTGGGGGACCTCTCCCAACCTCGCCATTTCCCCCTTGCGTATCTCATGCACGATCTTGCCTGGCTCTTCATCACGCCATGGGTCAACCTTAGTCCCCTGGTGCTTTGCTAAGAAGCGTAGGGTACCGGTAGCGATCTTTGGGTTCAACATTAGCGTCTGTAGTGATGTGATGAGGCTGTCCCGACCAAATACACAGGCAAACCACGGTATCCCTGCAACGGGTACCAGCCCCTCTGGCGTGTCCTCCATAAGGAGACGCATGTCAAGGACGCTGCGCTTAAGTAGTCTGTTAAAGGTTTCGTTATCCGTCTCCAGCGTGGTACATCCCTGCCACCATTTATGATAGTAATCCCGCATCTTAGTTAGGCTTCTTTCGAAAGAGCCTACCTTGCGGATATCTTCCCCTTCAGCGGCCTGGATATGGAAAGTAATGTCCAGGGGTGTTCGAGGTTTTAGGTTTAGGTCCCAACTGACGTTAGCGCAGGGAGGCCGACTTATTGTTATGGGTGTGGCTTCTAATGTTTCAGGAAGGAGGGTGCTTATACGGCGTCTTGGCCGATGATACGCGCACTCA
The DNA here is from genome assembly GCA_035528575.1 of Dehalococcoidia bacterium. NCBI lineage: Bacteria > Bacillati > Chloroflexota > Dehalococcoidia > Dehalococcoidia bacterium. The sequence continues at coordinate 126,560 of DATKYK010000024.1, forward strand.
GGTTCCATCTCCATTTTTTTAGGGGGCATTTCGAAGGTAATCACAGTACGCCGCCGAACACCATCCAATCCGTGGTAACCTAGCACCACTCCGGATTTTGTAGCCTCTGGAATACTTACTTCGCCACTCGCATTACGCTCCCATCCGCGTACCTCGAATATGTCGAGGAAATCGCTCCCAAAAGTGATTGTTATCTCAAGCGGTACATTGAATCGGTTGTGGTTGTAAAAGCTAATACGCTCATAAATTGCATCCGTGATAGTGCGAGTGCGACGGATACTGATGGTTCGTGCCAGAGCCACATTGCCATCGGGAAGTTCCATGGTCGGGTTAGCCATCTGAGCGATGGCAACGTAATTTTCATCAGCAGATGAGGACAGAAACCGCGGTTCTTTCCCATTGAGCCTCATCTCGAGTATACTGAGGTAGCGAGTGTCCTGATAATAGATGCCAAGCCGCCGACGCCCCTCCGGCATGTCTCCCATATCATCGCTAACCGCTAAAAGTTCCCCCTCTTTCAGAACAAGCTGTTCAGGCATGACGTATCCCTTGGTAATCTCCAGGTGTGGTTTCTAGTTTTTGCTCGCGCCGGTTTGATCCGGACCTTCCTGCTCCGCTTCTCACGGTGATACTGGCTTTAAGGAATATTCCCGAATATCGTGTGTCATATCCAGGGCTGAAGGTGCTAAGAGTTTTTTAGCAAAGTCATTTGTAACTCTGGGTACTTTGAAACACTTCGTGGACAGGCATTTTAAATATGTGGTAACGCTTGGTGATAGCCGCACTGCTATTGAGCACCCTCTCGTAAGCATCGAGATAGCCCTTGATCATCCGTGGATTGTCGAAATTGCGCTCAACATGCTCCCGGCAGTAGTGAGGCTCGATCTGGTCAACGAGGTATACCGCCTTTACCATCTCATCAATATTTGACACAAGATAGCCAGTTTTCCCATGAATGATCAGCTCTGGTGCCGCACCCCTGGAAAATGCTATGACCGGCGTGCCGCAGGCCATGGCTTCGATCATGGTCAGACCGAAAGGCTCTTCCCAGGTAATCGGCATTAGAAGGCAGTAGGCTCCAGCGTAAAGAGCGCGCTTCTGTTCAGAATCAGCTTCACCCAAAAATTGAATTTGCTTTCCATCGATCTTCGGCTTAATATCCTTGTCAAAATACTCTTTGTCCACGCGGTCGACCTTTCCAGCCATGACAAGCTTTTTACCAAGCCTCTTTGCTACCTCAATTGCATGATGAGTACCTTTTTCGGGAGAAATCCGTGCTAGGAACAGGAGGTAGTCATCTTTCTTTTCACAGTAAGGGAAGGTTTCCACCTTTATAGCATTGTAGACGACCCCGATAAAGTTCCTGTTTGATACAATTGGCATGGATTTCCGCTGAGAATAGCTAATAGTGTTGTAGAACCAGTCATAGTGGTCCCAGATTATTTTGGTGTTTGGCGTGACGTGACCGTGTATAGTAGTTAGCATTGGTGTTTTTATAAGGTGGCTCATGGCCATTGCCAGTTCACCACTGTGATTATGTACAATATCGAACCCCTTAGCCTGAGAGAGAGCAATAGCGCTATGTAACCATTCATAGGGGCTGGGGTCTGTTATGTCATAGGCCGTGCGTAAACTGCGATGTTGGACCCATTCAAGATTACCCTTAGTTGTAGAGTCCCCCGAAGCAAACAAGGTCACATCATGACCAGCAAGAGTAAGCCCATCGCTCAGCAGGCTAACAACTGCCTCCGTACCACCATAGGCAGGCGGGGGAACAGTTTCCCAGAGCGGAGCTAGCAATAAGATCTTCATGACACACCTCCCACAGTCATAGTTTGATTAAATACATACAACTATAGGTTTTTAGTCATTATGGCTAACAAGCCTTGCTTACTTTCTCAACGATACTGCAAACCAATTGTATTGCAGTCTTAACATTGGAGTTATGGATGCTTTGTGAGGAGTGATATTTGCCTGGAGTCACGACTGCCGTAGTGCGGAAACGTACTAAATGTCAAATCCGCGAGGATAACTCCTTCTAACTACGCATGTCCGAAGAGCTTTCAGATACACCTTAGCTTGATGAGGGTCATCTGAAAGCTAGGAAAGTTGTGCAATGATTTCTGCTGGTTACAGCATAGACTTTTACGGTAGTATTGTCAACAGTTCCCTGAGCGGTGTCCAGGACATACTATAAACTTTAACTCCTCTGTTTCCCTATGGCTAGATCCTCTCTATCCCTTATTATGCCTGACTCGACCCTGCGAAACATTCATAACCCGAAGTATCCACTTTCAGGGGTTCACTCCAGGCCATCCTTGAAGGATATCGGAGGGCAAGTTCTCACTACAACCGGCGTTGAGAACTACATGTGCTATCAGTATATTAAGGGCTTTGAGCTGATGCAGAAGTTCGAGGATCAGGTCAAGCAATTTCTACTGGAGCAGAAGCTAGGTCAGGGAGTAGCTGGGTTATCATCACTGGATGCGGGATTTGAGGTCACGATAGACAATGTTGAAAGCCATCAGGCAAAGGCGGTTATTGTCGCTACCGGAAAACGTCCCCGCACGCTAAATGTTCCAGGAGAGGAGCAGCTTAAGGGTAGGGTGTGACATACTGTGCTATTTGCGATGGCCCGCTATTTTCCGGGCAGAAGGTGGCTGTTATCGGCGGGGGCAACTCCGCCCTAGAGGCTGCTGACGACATGGTTAAGATAGCACAGCATGTTTATCTTGTGTCTCTGACATCGGTAACCGGCGACCAGATACTCATTGAAAAAGTTAAAGATGCCTTAAATCTAACCCTATTTTTAGAGCATGAGGTGTTAGAGATTGAGGGCCCAAACAGTGTGGAAGCTATTCTCATCAGGGATTTGAAAAGCGGCGAAGAAAAGAGGCTTTTTGTTGGTGGCATCTTTATCGAGATCGGGCTGCTCCCTAACTCGAAGTTTACTGGTGGTATCGCCAGGCTCAATAAGTTTGGTGAGATTAGTGAAGCAGGATTGCCCGGTCTCTTTGCTGCAGGCAATGTAAACAATGTTGTGGAGACAAATGTCACAGACAAAGGCTATATCCCAACCTAAAATGTATTATTGAGTTAGGGACCTGAAGTTAGAAAGGCTTTACCAAGTAGAGTACAGGATGAGGAGATGAGTGCCAAAGAGGTGAAGGTCTATTCCACCCCCACATGCCCCTGTTGTAGGAGGGTCAAGCAATTCCTTGAGGATAACGGCATCAAGTATAAAGACTTCAATGTCGCTGAAGATCCTGCCGCCCGCGAGGAGATGATCAATAAATGCAAACGATTGGCAGTTCCAACCATTTGCATTTATGGGGAGGTCATCTTGGGTTTCAACGAAGCGCAGCTTAAAGAGAAATTAGGCCTCTAATTTGCCGGAGGAGCTTATGCGTGCACTAATCACTATTGGCAGCGGCCCGGCCAGGGCTGACAGCCACGATCTATGCCGCCCAGAAGCGGATAGATGCCCTGCTCCTCAGTTCGGGATAGCAACGGACGTCTACATCCCCAAGAATGGGGAGGAAATGTATAGATAAAGAAGGATTATGCAAATTGACTATTACGAAGAAATATAATACGTTTATTAATAGAATATTTATATATTCAGAAAGATGCATTCGATAATGTTATATCACAGGAGCTATGCAGAGCTAAAGCTACATGACAGGGAACGAATCTCCAATATAGGATGCAATTTAGCTATAGAACCAAAAACGGCACTAATCGGATTAGCTAAAACGAGAAGGTCGAAATGACTAATAATTACAAGAAGTGGTTTGGTCAGAGTGCCTGGGTTTACGCCGATGAAGATGAGGATTTCTTGCCCGGGCTCTTGAAGACCATGGAAGATCACTTCCGAGGCTACGCCCAGTGGCAGAGCAACATTCATCTTCAGGAATACCCTCAATATCTGTGCTCTGCGAAGTTCAACGGCGGTACGGACGATATCGTACACCTGTGGCGTGACGGTCAGACATGGTGGCAATTATCAGGTGAATTCCGCGCAAAAGAAGAGAATAATGTCGAGCTAGTACTGAGAAAGTGTATCGATGATTATGCCAAGAAAAATGGGTTGGTTAAAAGTACGTGACTACTCTGTGATATGTTTGTGATCCCCAAGTGATGAGCATTTCTGGACAAGTTAAGTGGTCGTGAGCAGGAATATTTTCGACAGTATAACTTGCTAAAAATTAAGGGAGGTCCCCCTTCGGGAGCCTCCCTAGTTTCTTATTTGGAGCGGGAGAAGGGACTCGAACCCTCGACAACCTGCTTGGAAGGCAGGGACTCTACCAACTGAGTTA